>CAMLKV010000217.1 GCA_946480635.1 uncultured Flavobacterium sp. | reverse complement strand
TGAAGCTAAATGTAAGAAAAATATGTCATACAATTCTTATGGATATTTAAGATTTAAAAAACTAAATTCTAAATAGAATATATTATGAGATTAATCAAAGTAAATACCTGTTAATCAATTAGTTTCTTACAATATTATACTTGAAATATTCTTTTAAAAGTAATTCATGACCATTTTCGGAAGCCATACTTAAAACATCAAGTTCACAAAATGTGTCTATTCTTGTTTTTAAATCTTCATTAGAAGATGCTTTCCCAATCTTCATATCAAATAAATAAATATTTTCAATTGCTTTTCTAATTATTGAAGCTAAGTATAAAAAGTCTTCTGAGTCAATTTTAATATCTTTTATATAATTTTCAAGTCGTGCACCAATTCTATAATCTTGGCTGTTTTCTAATCCCATAAAAGCTAACATCCAATCTTTATTATAAAATCCAACAGATTTAATAATACCAACATAATCAGCTATAAGTTCATCATGCAAATTGTTTGATGCTATTCCAAACCTTTTCATTGTGTACAAATGTGTACACTCATGCTCTAGTCGTATTTTTAAGGAAATCGATAACCATTTTTCTTGATCTATATTAACAGAGGTTGAAGAAACTCCACTATAAGGTTTTTGGCTTAGAATTATCAACCCATCTTTATAAAGATTCTTATTTGGTAAAACATTAGTTTTAAACTCTTCATTCCATGAAAAATGACTGTTTTGCAATAACCATTTATTTTTAATGTTATTAATTTTTTTCCAATTATTTATACCATTAATTAAGCTTGCTCCCATCGAAGATGGAAGACTAATGGGATTGTTTTTATAAAGTAAGACTTGAATTATAGAATTAAAATCATCTTTGTTAGGTATAACTAGAACAGGAATGTCACCTGCAAAACTATTATATAAAAAAAGAGAGATTCCATTAATGTCTATTAAACTTAGATTATTATTAATATCATTAATCTTTTCAAAATTTCCTCTCAATACTACATCTTTATATAATTGAGTTTCTTCAATATTTTTTTCTATAGAAAAATTTAATTGAGGAAAACATAATCTTAAAAAATCGATAGCATCTTTACCTTTCAAATCATTACTTAAATGATCTTCCCAAAAAGTATCAACAAAATCAACTACATTACTCGTTACAGAATTCTTTATTGATGATTTAAAATTATTTTCAAAATATTTCTTTAGATTATCGGAAACATGGTTATAGCTATCCATAGTAATTTAAGCAATTTGTCTTTTTGCTAATACAGAAAACAATCCATCCATTTTCATTAATTCATCATAATTTCCTGACTCAACAATTTGCCCTTTATCCATTACATATATCCGATCTGCATTTTTTATTGTACTTAATCTGTGAGCAATTACAATTCTTGTTGCTTGAAGTCTATCTAAACTTTCAGAAACAATATTTTGCGTTCTGTTATCTAATGCACTGGTTGCCTCATCCATAAACAATAATCTAGGTTTATGAACAATAGCTCTTGCAATCATTAGTCTTTGCCTTTGCCCTCCCGAAAAGGTACCAGCACCTTCGCTAATCACAGTATGCATTTCCATAGGCATATGTTTTATATCTTCTTCCATACCGGCCATTCTAGCAGCTTCCCATGCATCATCTAGTGTTAGTTCTGAATTACCAACTATATTTTGATAAATACTTCCAGACATTAATGCTCCGTTTTGCAATACAACTCCTATTTGTCTTCTTATCAACTCTTTATTCATAGAATCAAAAGATTCATCATCATAAAAAATTGAACCTGATTCAGGATATTCAAAACCAAGAAGTAATCTCATAATAGTGGATTTACCAGAACCTGATGCACCAACAAAAGCAACTAATTCCCCTTGTTTTATTTTAAAACTAACATCTTTAAGAATTAATGGTTGATCTTCATGATATCTAAAATAAACTGAATTCATCTCAATATCACCTGATAATTCTCCAGGATCTTTACTTTCTTGTGTAGATTCAGGCTCTTCTTCTAAAATTGGTTTAACCCTTTCATATAAAGGGATAACATTTAGAGATGTAATTACTGCCATACTTAATCGCAAACTATCATTTAAAAACTTGTTAAAAGCGGTAATAAAGGCCATAAAAGCACCAACACTTATAATTGTTGATGTACCATCGGAATTTATAATTGTATAATAGATGAAAGAAAAGAAAACGATATTTGTAAATAACGGATAAGAACTATTAAATACTTCAACAAAGTTTTGGTAATTTCCAGAATTGAAACTCAATCTTTTTAATTTAGAAAATTTATTGGCCCAAAGACTAAAAATTCTACTTTCTCCACCAGTTATCCTTATTTTAGTAATACCTGATAAAAATTCAAATAAAAACCCTTGTATTTCTCCTTGCGTAGTAGAAATTTGTCTATCAAATTTTAATTTAAACAATCCTATAACAATCATAAAAGTTGCGGCTAAGGCACCAAGTAAAACACCTATCCATGCCAATCCTGAATCATAATAAAAAAGTAAAATAAGATTTACAAAAGAAAAAGCACCACTTAATACTGCAGAAATTAATGTATTAGAAACAACTTGCCTAATTGAATTAATACTTAATACTCTGTTGGTTAAATCACCAGCACTATAATTTTTATAAAATGAGACAGGTAATCTTAAGATATAATCCATTACTCCTGCCTGAAGATTAATACTTGATTTTGATTCAACTCTAAGCTGTAAAAGACCTTGTGTTATTTGAAGCCCAGCTAATACAAAACCAGTAATTATCATTATCATAAAAATATTTATGTGTAAACTTCTATCTGCGGTAGGTATTACATCATCAAACATAATTCCAGACAAGATTGGCACAATCAAACCAGTAAGACTCCCAGCAAAAGCTGCCAATAATAAAAATTTAATATCATTTTTTAGACCATTCATGGAAAATGATAACACATTCTTAATTGATGACATTTTTTTATCAAAACCGGGTAAAAACATATACCCAACAGGATCTAAATCCTGAGCTATATCATTATCAACTCTAATTTCCTCTCCACTCAATAAATTAATGAGAGTATATTCTTTAGATTTTTTTTGAATTAATGCAATTGGAGTTTTATCTTTTTTTGAAAATGCTAATAGGTCCCCATTTTCATCTTTCCACCACACTCCTCTCAAAATAATTTTTCTAATTCTAACATTGGAACAATTTGCAATTGCACTCAGTTGATTTGAAACGTTAGATTGGTAAGTTTCAATATGTTTAGGTTCTTCCAGTTTAAAACCACTATGTTCACCAATTAGTTTGCAAGTATTAAAAAGGATATTGCTTTTTTTATCAATTATTTTTGAATCCTTTAAAATTTTACTGCTCCCATTTTCGTTTACAATAGAACTAATTTTAGTTAATGTATTTTCTAATAGTAACTGGTCATTTTCTAATTTTTCGCTGTAAAAGTTCTCATCTTCAGTTTGATTAATTAAAAATCTTTTATGCAGCAAATTGTAAAAATAATCTTGAATTCTCTCTAGAGAAATTAAAAAGTTAATTTCATCTTCAAGAACATCTCCAAAACTTACAATCTTGATTTCTGTTTTATCATTAAGTGATTTTAACCACAATTTATTTGAAACAGGTATAGGATAAATGAATTCATCTTCATCATTCAATTCATTGTTATCCGAATACACACTTACTTTCCCTTTTATAAGCTGAATCCAACTTATACCATTTGAGGGATAGACAATTTCGTCTTTATTTAATACAATGGAGTTAAAATTATCTATTGAAGTATATATTCTAGGTGCATTTTCTGAATACAAAGAAATCAATGAATTAGTAATCCATTTATTAATAATACCCTTTAAAAATAAATGATCAATGTTGATTAACTCTTCTTTATTTATTGATGATAAAGTCGCTTCTGATGAATAAAGAACAAGTCTGGTATTTTCTTTTGTATCTACTTTAAGAAGACTAAAAAGTAAATCGCCTTTTTTAGCTGAATATAAATGCTGGAGTGGACAAGAATAATTTCTATTTTCATCCAACTGCACAGAGAAAACATTTACTTCTCCGCTTATAACCATCCAAACTTTGTCAGAATCTTCTAAAATGAAAGGATTCTTAACATTTATATATATTTTTTTATCAGTAGTCATTTCTTAAAAGGCTATTTCGTTTCAATCAATTTTGAATAAGTCCCGTTTAACTTCATTAGTTCAGAATGTGTACCTCTTTCAACTATCTTTCCAAATTCCATAACTATAATTTCATCACAATCGATAATTGTACTTAATCTATGAGCAACAATAAGACATGTACAACCTCTTTTCTTTATATTGTCCATTACCTTTTTTTCTGTTGAAGAATCAAGTGCACTTGTTGCTTCATCCATAACCAATATAGATGGGTTATTCACTAAGGCTCTCGCTATTTCTAAACGCTGTCTTTGACCTCCACTAAAATTAGAACCTCCTTCATAAACACCACTATCATAAGCATCAGTCCTTGAAGCAATAACATCATGGATATCAGCATCTTTTGCTGATTGAACAATATTTTTTTCTGAAACCATTGAGTCCCAAAATGAAATATTTTCAGCTATTGTTCCATTAAATACTAAAACTTCTTGATCAATTACAGCTAAAGAATTTGTAATTACATTTCTATGAATTTCATTTCTATTGACATTGTCAAATAAAATTTCTCCTTGCCAAGGATCATATAAACCAGAAGCAATTTTTGCAACAGTAGATTTTCCACTTCCAGAACCACCAACAAGGGCTACTCTACTACCTGGCTTTAAGCTC
>CAMLKV010000216.1 GCA_946480635.1 uncultured Flavobacterium sp. | reverse complement strand
TTACTTCGTCTAAAGAACTACCAATTGGAACTATTGTTACTTCCTATTTAAACTTTGAACAGTTTAATACTGTTACAAAAAATAATGAGAAAAGTCCTGGAGGAATATGGACTTCTGCTAAAAGCAAATGGTCTCCTTGTGATGGACGTCCAGTGCCAAATTCTAAATTTCAAACGCTTACATCACAAAATATTTTACCTGATTTAAGAGGGATGTTTTTGAGAGGATTAAACACTTTTGATCCCTATCAACCTGTACCTGCTTTAGTAGCAGATAAAGCAGATCCTGATAGTCGTATTGTTGGTAGTTATCAATCTGACTCTTTTCAAGGGCATAAACATCTTGATCAAGATCAGATAGGGGCTTTTTATGGTAGAGAGTCTCCAAACACACCTCATCAACGTTTTAATATCAGTGGAACTCCAGTTAACAATACAGAAGGACGTATAAATGCCGGTTATGGAGCACCTAGAATAAGTACAGAAACTCGCTCAAAAAATGTAGCAGTGTATTATTACATTAAAATTAATTAATCAGTATAAGATACTATTTACGCTATCAATGCTTTGTTTGAAATAATTAAAAACAAATCTTATGTTACAAAATCACAATATTCTAAAACTCTTTATAAGTATAGTTTTCTTAGCTTTTAATTTATTGCCAAATGAAACTTTAGCTCAAAAAAAACAAAATACTGGTAAAGGTAATGCAGTAGCAAAAAGTACTACTAATTCTGTAAAATCTTCAGAAAATACTGGTCCATCTATTGAAGTAGAATTCATGATTACTAAAAAAGAATTCTATGATCTGACTAAAGAAATTGATATTTCGGTTTTAGAAAATAAACCACCTCGAACAGGTGTGTTGTTAGAATATTATGGTCCGCAAAGTGAAGATTGTCATCAGAAGTTAGATTATGAAGCACATTTATTGCTTCGAGATGTTCGACAAAAAAAGGATAACTTAAATTATTCACTTGTAGTAGATTGGGAGGCTTGTAAAATTGTTTCTCTAGAGCCATATTCAAAAGCGATTAATAAATACAAATCATCCTATATGGTGTATCATATTAATTTGACACCAGATTCTCCTTTAGTTAAAACCAAATCCAAAACTATAGAAAAGTCAAATGCACCCTCAGGTGTAAAACGACCATTATTAGTTACAAGACTTAATAATGATGGAGAATGGGTTGCCACATGCCCTTATGGATCCTCTCAACCTTATACTACTGAAAAAGAAGCCTTGGCCGAACTCTTTTATGATGGCCCAGGAGCAATAACTTTTCTAGGCAAAAGAGACATTTACAACATTTATGTGATTAATAATAAGGTTGATAATGTACGCTTAGATGTAAGAGAATTTTTAACACGATTAGGTGTAAAAGATATTCCTAACTAGAAAAAAACTAACTAAAAAAAATAGATTATGAGACAGTTAAATAATAAAAATCTTCTCTTGATTTTTCTGTTTAGTATTCAGTACCAGTTCTTTTTTGCACAATGTACAGAAGCTAAGGATAGCGAGATGGCAAAGTATAAAAATTTAACCTTAACGCAGGATGCACAAGGTTGTTCGCAGTGTGCCATGTTGGCCTTATATTTTTGCTCTGCTCGATATTGTGTTGAGGTTGAAGACAAAAGAAAAGTAGGAGCACTTATTTCAGAATGCAAACAAAATATTCGCAACATGGGGCAACCCTACTGTTGTCCAGAATACCTTACTAAAAATCCAGAGTGGGGTATTATGGCGGGCTCAAGTACTCAAAGAGGAGGGGCTACTACTTCATCTACAGGCATGTTGTCAGGAAGTTCAACTGGTATAATTCCCGGTCCCTCACTTTCAAATACTGGAGCTAGTGGTGATTTAACGGGGCAACTATTACAATCATTAGTCAATCTTGACGGAGGCAAATCAGCCAGTTTAACAAACTACGCAGCGAGTTATGCACAAGGTCAACAATTGGCTGAGGTTGCTACTGGAATTATCGATTTATTTACTCCATCACCCGAAGAAAAAGCCCGTAGAGAAAAGTTACAGTTAGAAGAACAACAAAGGGCTCAAGCTGAGAGAGAACGTTTAGAACGCTTGAGAATTGAAAATGAAAACAAAGCGAAAGCGGAATTTGAAGATATTTTAAAACAATATAAAAATGGTGCCAATCCTAATAGCCATAATTATTTGGTAATTAGTATTATGGATAATTATTTGTCTAATAAATACAACCTTGACCTAAGCGCAATGCTTCCTGAATGGTCAAACTGGATGCAAGCTGCTATTGAGAGAGAAGATAATTTTGCGACCACTGTCTTTGCGGGAAAAGCGCTGGGTTTTAACTACAATAAATTTAATTACTCTTTAAAATTCACAATAGAACAAGCTATTAAATTGCTTGAAAAAGTATCAGATAGCGAGGATAAATATGCTCCTTATTTAGGCGTAAATTTTGGCATTTTGAAGAAAAATGTTCAAGAAAAAAATGCTAAAAAGAAAACGATTACAAAATCTGTAGATGCTTTTATGATTAAAGCTGTAACAAAAGGATCTGCTGCAGAAAAAGCAGAATTAAAAGAAAATGATATACTGCTAAAATATAACGGGAATTATACTGATAACCTTGCCGAGGAAATTTCAAAAAGCAAAGTAGGAGAGAAAGTAAAAATAACTTTACTAAGAGACGATAAAGAAATGGTGAAAGAAATCACCTTAGGCAAAATTGAAGTCGACAATCAAAAGATTGATGCCATGATATTATTGGCCAATTATTACAACACAAAATCTTCAGGCAATAATCCAGAAAAAGCCCTGTATTATTTCACAAAAGCAGCCGAAAACGGAAGTCCAAACGCTATGTATGCTTTAGGTGAAATTTACAAGAAAAACATCTTTGGAAATAAAAAAGTGAGTGTAAAATATAAGTTCAAAAAAAATGAAGAGTTTGCGTTGGAGTGGTATTTAAAAAGTATTCAAAATCCATACTATTCTAGTTCACGTCATTACAATACGTATAAAATAGGAAACTATTTTGAACCAGCAGTTTTTGATGAAATTATAGAAATGTACCAAAAGGGAATGGGTTGTGAGAAAAGCAAAGAAAAGGCAAATGAAATCATTGCGTTAAAAAATGAGTATGTAGAAAAATCAAAGTGAGCTGTTTTTGTCTTTTAGAATTAACTGGCTGACCAGTTTATAAAAGTGATTTAAGAAAGTGATTTTAAATTTATAAGATTTTACTTATTTTAGTAATTAACATTAACAACTATTCTCATGAAAAAAACAATACTATTTCTTTGGTTATCATTTAGTTTTCTAAATTTTGGTTATGCCCAAATGACAGGAATACGTGTAAAACAAAATAACAAGGTTCCAGAGAGTACTTCAAATCCAGAAACAATTGAAAGTAATGATACTCTTACGCGATTTTATTATGCCTATCATAAGAAAAATCAAAAGAAGGTACTTGCTGAACTAAAAGATTTAGAAAACGAAGTCAGTAATATTAATGATGTTACCAATATTGCTGCTTTACAGGTACTGCAAAAAAGAATTGAAATTAAGAAAAGTGTTTTAGCCAAGTATAAAAACTATTTTGACAAGATTATGGCAGAAAATGGTTTTAAAACTTTTTTCCCTTCTACTGGTACTCATAAAGAAGATTTCTTTAATATGATATATAACAAAAACAGTGATAATGATCTTTATTTTGTTAATAATGCCGCTGTACAACTCAATAACTCTGGAGCTGCTATTCAATCAGAATTAACATCAGCTTTTATGGGACCACTTCGTTTTTCTTTTGGAACCATTGTAAGCAATGCGAAGAATAACGAAAATACAACTGAAGAAACTGCTGTTGAAGATACAGATGCTTTTAAGCGTTTAGCTTCGGGAGGAGGCAATATCTATTTAAATGCAGAATTCCCTTTGTTTTATAAAGGTAACAACCGTTTCCAGTGTGTTATAAATAGCTATGCAAAAGGGGCTCTGGACATCTCTGAATTTAGTGATGATGTTGATACTTCTACGGGTAATGGTAGTGCAGGAGGAAATTTATATGCGAGTGTTGCAACGGACAAAGGAGAATTTAACTTTTTTATAAGCGGAAATTATGCATTGTACGCAGGAAGTAATGCTTTTTATGACCGACTTCAAATAACAGATCACAGGCTTTTTGCTTTTGGACAGGTGAGTGTAGGGGTAACCATTTTAGATCGTTTGCGTATTTCATGTATTACAAATCAATTTGGTTCAGAATCTCAACTTAGAAGTGGCAAAGTAATAGTTGGAGTGCAAATTCTATCAGGATTGTTTAAATCATAATGTATTAATATCAATTATTATTTACAAGAAGGACATCAATCGATGTCCTTTTTTATTGAACTCTTATTTGAGTTTTAAATAATGTTCCCTGAACGGAGTCGAAGGGAACATAGTTTAATTTACACAAAAAAATAATATTTTTATCTAAAATGAATTACACGCCATGAAAGGATATATACATTTTAGAATGTTCAGACGGAAGTTATTATACAGGAAGCACAGCAGATTTAGAACGACGATTACAACAACATCATAACGGTGAAGGAGCTAACCACACCAAAAAAAGACTACCCGTTACTTTAGTATATTACGAAGAATACCAACGTATAGACGAAGCTTTTTACAGAGAAAAACAAATACAAGGGTGGAGTAGGAAAAAGAAAGAGGCTTTGATAGCAGGTGAATCCGAATTGTTGCCTCAATTTGCCATAGCATATAGAGATTTGAAAGAGTAATATTGTGATGGTGGCTTCGAGAG
>CAMLKV010000215.1 GCA_946480635.1 uncultured Flavobacterium sp. | reverse complement strand
AGCAATCCACCAAAAAAAGGGAACACTTTCGACCCAAAATGAAGTATAATATTCCGAGCGTTTAGGGCTGGAAAATAATGTAAAAAGGGCCAGTACAACAATCAAAACCAAATTGATCCAAAGCTGAATGATTTGAAAGTCAGATTTTAAAAATTCCAAACAATAGAACGGAATCAGTAAAAAAAGATTTAACCACTTCGTTTTTCGTTCACCCAATCGCTGAGGAACAGTTTGTAAAGAAGTGTCATCATGTTTTAAATCGATAATTTCAAAAATCAGAATCAGAATAATTACAAGTAAAAAGCGCTGACAAAATTTTAGCCAAACATCATGTGAAAGCGGTAAATCGGCATTCATTATTGGCAAAAAAAGAGTGATGCCTGCCCAGCAAAAAGCTACAATGTATATTTTAATTCCTGCCCAATTGCGTGCATTCCCAAGCTTTGGAAAAATAGGCAAAGTATATAAAACTGTCAATCCTAAAAAAATAAATGCAACAATTTGTGTTTGCCTTTCCAACTGATAAAAACAATAAACGGTTACTAAAAATGAGATAAAACTCAAACCGACAATTGCCTTTCTTTCATTGGACATTTTAAGTTTTTTGGCACGAACTAACTCATCGTATTTCACAAAGTTATAACCTACAATTGTTCCAAAAAAAGCAAAAAATGACATTGGTGCATCATATTGAAGATGAAAGAAATGAAAAGTCATTTGCATCAAAGCATATACTGCCAATGCTACATGTATACTGCCATGCAAATAAAAATCAAATATTGCTTTAAGTAATCGCATCCTTACAAAAGTAATCAATCTGTTAATAAATAACATTTTTGGTTCATAATTTGATAAAAATTGCATTGTTTTTAACTTCAATTTTAAGATTATATAGTTATTTTTGTTCGCGTAAAAAACACAACTCAAATAATTATTTGAGTCATACTCAAATACAACTACAAACAGTAAAAGACCCTGATGAGAACAGATGCATTTGCTTTAAGACACATTGGCCCGAGAGAATCTGACCAAGAACACATGTTTAAAACTATTGGCGTAAAAGACATGAGCCAATTGCTTTACGAAACTTTCCCAGACGGAATCCGTTTAAAAGAAGATATCAAATTAGATCCTGCCATGACTGAATATGAGTATTTAACTCACATTACTCAGTTAGGTGCAAAAAATAAAGTATTCAAATCATACATTGGTTTAGGATATCACCCAGCGGTTGTTCCTCCAGTAATTCAAAGAAACATTTTTGAAAACCCAGGATGGTATACCGCTTATACACCTTATCAAGCAGAGATTGCTCAAGGACGTTTAGAAGCTTTATTAAACTTCCAAACTACAATTATTGAATTGACTGGAATGGAAATCGCGAATGCTTCATTATTGGATGAAGGTACAGCGGCTGCCGAAGCTATGGCTTTACTTTTTGACGTAAGAACACGCGACCAAAAGAAAAACAACGTTAGTAAATTCTTCGTTTCTGAAGAAATTTTACCACAAACATTATCTATTTTACAAACTCGTTCTACTCCATTAAATATTGAGTTAGTGGTGGGTAATCATGAGACTTTCGATTTTTCATCTGATTATTTTGGAGCTATTTTACAATACCCAGGTAAATTTGGTCAAGTGCATGACTATTCACAGTTCATAGCAAAAGCGGCTGAAAATGAAATTAAAGTAGCTGTTGCCGCTGATATTTTATCTTTAGTAAAATTAACTTCTCCAGGAGAATTAGGTGCTGCAGTGGTAGTAGGCACTACGCAACGTTTTGGTATCCCGATGGGATTTGGAGGTCCTCACGCAGGTTTCTTCGCTACTAAAGAAGAATACAAACGCTCAATGCCAGGTAGAATCATTGGAGTTTCTATCGATGTAAACGGAAACCGTGCTTTACGTATGGCTTTAGGTACTCGTGAGCAACACATCAAACGTGAAAAAGCTACTTCAAACATCTGTACAGCTCAGGTATTATTAGCAGTTATGGCTGGTATGTATGCAGTATACCACGGGCCAAAAGGTTTACAATATATTGCTAACAAAGTGCATGCCTCGGCAGTAACTACAGCAAAAGCATTGGCTTCTTTGGGAATCAACCAAGTGAACTCAGCTTTCTTTGATACTCTTTTAGTAAAAGCAGATGCTGAAAAAGTAAAAGCTATTGCTGAGAAAAACGAATTTAACTTCTTCTATCCTAATAAAGATTGTGTTTCGATTTCATTCAACGAAACAACTTCAATTGCTGACATCAACACTATCATTGCTATCTTCTCTGAAGCAGCAGGAAAATCGGCAGTTCATGTTTCTGAATTAACTTCTGAAATCAATATTCAAAATAACTTAGTAAGAACCTCAACTTTCCTACAACACGACGTATTCAACAACCACCATTCGGAAAGTCAGTTGATGCGTTATATCAAAAAATTAGAGCGTAAAGATTTATCGTTAAATCACTCAATGATTTCTTTAGGTTCTTGTACCATGAAATTGAATGCTGCAGCAGAAATGTTACCACTTTCAATGCCAAACTGGAACAGCATTCACCCATTTGCTCCTGCTGATCAAGCGCAAGGTTATATGACCATGTTGAAAAAATTAGAGCAGCAATTAAATGTGGTGACCGGTTTCAAAGGAACTTCATTACAACCAAACTCGGGAGCGCAAGGAGAATATGCTGGTTTAATGGCTATTCGTGCGTATCACATTTCACGTGGTGAAGGACACAGAAACGTATGTCTGATCCCATCATCTGCACACGGAACCAATCCAGCTTCTGCAGCAATGGCGGGAATGAAAATCATTGTTACCAAAACGACTCCTGAAGGAAATATAGACGTAGAAGATTTAAGAGCAAGAGCTATCGAACACAAAGATGATTTATCTTGTTTAATGGTTACTTATCCATCGACTCACGGTGTTTACGAATCATCAATTATTGAAATTACAAACCTTATCCATGAAAATGGCGGTTTAGTTTATATGGATGGTGCCAACATGAATGCACAGGTAGGATTAACTAATCCTGCTACAATTGGTGCTGATGTTTGTCACTTAAACTTACACAAAACGTTTGCTATCCCTCATGGTGGTGGTGGACCTGGTGTTGGACCAATTTGTGTGAACGAAAAATTAGTAGACTTCTTACCTACTAACCCAGTAGTTGCAACTGGTGGAAAAGACGCAATTTCTGCTATTTCGGCTGCACCGTACGGATCAGCTTTGGTGTGTTTAATTTCTTACGGATACATTACCATGTTAGGTGCTGAAGGATTACGTTCAGCAACTGAGCATGCTATCTTGAACGCAAACTACATGAAAGCGCGTTTAGAGGAACATTATCCTGTTTTATATTCTGGCGAAATGGGACGTGCTGCTCACGAAATGATTTTAGATTGCCGCGCTTTCAAAGAAAATGGAATCGAAGTTGGCGATATTGCAAAACGTTTAATGGACTATGGTTTTCACGCTCCTACAGTTTCTTTCCCAGTAGCTGGAACGTTAATGATTGAACCAACAGAATCTGAAGATTTAGCTGAGTTAGATCGTTTTTGTGATGCTATGATTTCAATTAGAAAAGAAATAGCAGAAGCAAACGCAGAAGACACTAACAACCCATTAAAAAATGCTCCGCATACTTTAGGAATGTTAACTTCAGATGTTTGGGATTTACCATACTCAAGAGAAAAAGCAGCCTATCCGTTAGATTATATTTATGACAATAAATTCTGGCCTTCTGTTCGTCGTGTAGATGATGCTTATGGAGACAGAAACTTAGTTTGTTCTTGCGCTCCTATCGAAGCGTACATGGAACACTAATATAAAAACAGTCAAAAGAATTCAAAGTCGAATGTCATAAAGCCTCAAAACACTTATGCATTCGACTTTTGTCTTTAAACTTTTAAGACTAAAACATGAAAGACATAGAAAATCAAGAAGACTTATACCTTTTGGTAGACGAATTTTATAAAAAGCTACTCGCAGATCCTAGCATCAGTTATATTTTTACTGATGTGGTTAAAATAAAAATATTAGAACACTTACCCATTTTAGTTACTTTTTGGTCACAAGCTATTTTAGGGACTGGCGGTTACACCAAAAACCTGACTGAAATTCATTTGGATATTGATAAAAAAGAACATCTTACACCCGAATTATTCAATATTTGGCTAGGACATTTTAACAACACAGTAGATGAATTGTTTGCAGGGTCAAAAGCAGAGCAAATAAAAACGCAAGCACTCAGTATAGCAACCATCATGCAAATCAAAATCATAAATAACAGAAAAGGCTAACTTGAGGTTAGCCCTTTCTTTTTTATTCTTTAATAAGTTTTTTAACTATTCTTTTTCCTTCCGAAACAATTTCAAGCATATAATATCCTTTTGCCAGTTTTTCTACATTCAACTCCTTTACAAAACCATTTGCTTGCAAAACTTCTTTTCCTGAAACATCATACATAACAACTTTTTCAATAGAAATATTATCCCCAAAAGAAAACATTGAAACATCTTTTACAGGATTTGGATATAGTTCAAAATTTAAATCCGAACTATAATCAACTGTACTTAATGTAGCTGGGCAACTAATAGCCGTAATTGTACTTTTTTGTATCGTCGTATTATCACCCAACTGCCCCACATGATTTTGGCCACAACCATACAAACTTCCATCAGATTTCAAGATAAGAAATGAATAAATATTTATTCCAACATTTGAAGAATAATTAGAACCACTTGCTTGCACTGGAGCGCTCGTATTAGCCCCTGATCCATTTTGCCCGTACAGATTATTACCAT
>CAMLKV010000214.1 GCA_946480635.1 uncultured Flavobacterium sp. | reverse complement strand
CAATAACCAATAACAGCTATTTTATCTGGATTTGCACCTGCTTTTATCAATTGATCAAGGGCTAATTGTATTCTCTTCTGGTATGCTACGTAGTTGTTTTTGTAATATCCAGCTTTTTGTCCAGCTTCTTTAGTGTCTTTGGGTCTTTGGTCAATACCATAGATGTCTGCGACAAAGGTGATATAACCTAATTTAGCTAATTCAGTTGCATTTTCTTTGGCATTGTGTTCTATTCCCATCCAAGCGGGAAGCAATAATACACCAGCTTTGTTTTTTAGTTCTTTTTTAGGTTCTGCCAGCAGACCTTCCAGTTTTTGGTCTCCATCGGCATACGCAATGGGTTTCAGTTGGGCATTGGCAGTTAAAGAGACCATAAGTAGTAGTATTGAAGTGATTAACGTTTTCATAATTCAAAATTTAGCAACTAAAATTACTCTTTTGGAGGGAAAAAAATGTGAAGAAAATCTTAATTATTTAAATAGAAATTTTCCTTTTTCAGCATCAAACAAAATATCTTTATCATCAAAAAGGGTATTGAAAATACCGCTTTCAATCAGTTTGCAGGGATCATCCTGAATAATATTGTCTTTGGTCATGACAATCATTTCGTCACTCAGTTGAATGGCTAAATCAATATCATGTGTTGAAAACAAGATGCACTTTCCTGTTTCTTTCGTTAATTTTTTTAATAGTTTGAATAAAGAAACTTTATGGTGTAAGTCCAAATGGGTTGTGGGCTCATCAAGTATAATCAATGGTGTGTCTTGTGCTAATGCTCTTGCTACTAAAACCTTTTGTAATTGTCCGTCGCTTATTTCAAAATGTTTTTTGTTACCGATTTCCTGAATGTTGGTCAATTCTATCGCGTTGATAACCTTTTCCAAATCTTCGGGAGCCATTTTACCAATCCAGTTAGTGTAAGGCTGTCTTCCTAAAGCAACCAACTCATAAACAGTTAAATTACTTGGAGGTAATTTTTCGGTTAAAACTACGCTGAGATTTTGTGCCAATTCTGCGAGCTGGTAGGAGTTGATGCTTTTCTCATTTAAAAACACGTTTCCATGTAGCGGTTTCTGAATTCCAGTAATTGTGCGTAACAGGGTAGATTTACCAATTCCGTTAGCACCAATTAATGTAATTAGTTTTCCTTCATGAAACTCTAAATTCAGATTTTCGGCAATAAGTGTATTTCCTTTTTTGGTGTGGTAACCAATGCTGAGGTTTTGTGTATAAAGTACTTTTCTCATGGTTAACTCACAATTTTTTGTTTTCTAATTAATAACCAAACTACCACTGGTGCACCAAAGATGGAAGTGATGGCATTAATCGGTAATGTAATTTCAAACCCAGGCATTTGTGAAATTACATCACAAATCAGCATAATAGCAGCTCCAAGGAGCAATGTACTCCAATATAAAATGAAATGATTACTCGTTTGGAAGATTAATTTGGCAATATGTGGAACTGCCAATCCTACAAAGGCAATTGGTCCGGCAAATGCAGTAATGCTTCCGGCCAATATGCTGGTAGCTAATATAATTAGTAGACGTGTTTTCTTAAAATTCAAGCCTAAGCTACGAGCGTAGTTTTCGCCCAATAATAATGCATTTAGAGACTTAACGCACAATAAACTGATTAATAATCCTAAAAGTACTGAAACGCTGAGTATAACAATGGAAAACCAAGAAAGGTTTCCAAGATTTCCTAAAGACCAAAAGGTGAATTTCTGTAATTGTTCTGCTGAGCTGAAAAACGTTAATATGCCAACAATGGCACTGGTGAAACTTCCAAACATCAATCCTAAAATCAGGATGGCCATAGTATCACGTAATTTTTGTGAAACGACTAATACCAATAGAAGTACAGCAAAACTTCCTAAAGTTGAGGCAATTACTAAACCGTAAGGCGATAAAAACATCGAACTTAAAAAAGGTGGTAATAACCCGGCTCCTAATATAACAAAAGCTACACTCAAACTAGCCCCAGAGCTCAATCCTAAGACATCTGGTCCGGCCAATGGATTTCGAAACAAGGTTTGCATTAGCAATCCACTCACGGAAAGTCCCATACCGACTAAAATGGCGGTAAGTGCTTTAGGTAAACGATAATTGATAATGATGTATTCCCAAGTTGATTTACTGGCTTTTCCACCGGTTAAGCTATTTATGACTTCTTTAAAAGGGATAGTTATGGAACCAAAACTAATGTTAACCAATAGAAGTAGCAGTAATCCTAATCCAAGGAGTATAAATAATTGAATATTTCGTTTGGTATTGGCCAATTTATTTCAGTTTTTCTGCAAAAGTAAGCGTGTAATCAGGTAGTAATTCCGGATGGAATATTTTGATGTAATCTTTTAATATCAAATCAGGGCGACTTGGTCCCAATTCATAGTAAACGGTTCCTCCTGTAGCACCTAATTTACTTTCAAAAGTGTAAACATTTTTCTTTGTAAAAGCATCAAATTGAATATAATGCGGATTGTTTGCAGATAGGTCTTTTAATGTTTTGAAAGTTCCTGCGGCAATCCATACATCTGCATTCTTGGCTTTTTCCAATACCTTTTCGAAAGTAAGTGCTAAACTCCCGGTGCCTTCCACATCAGCCCAAATGTAGTTGGATTTGGCGTCTTTCAGGAATTGGGCTACCCAGCTGTTGCCTTTGGCTACAAACCATTGGTCCTGATACATGTTGCCGTATAAAACAGTTGCTTTAGCCTGTTTGTCTTTTACAGATGATAAAGCTTCATTATATCCTTTTACAATATCATCAAATAGTAGTTTCGCTTCTTTTTCCTTTCCAAATAATGCGGCATAAAGTTTTAACCATTCGGCTTTTCCTAGTGGAGATTGTTCCATCCAATCACCTTGAATCATTACTTTTAAACCACTTTTTTCCAGATTTTTAATCATGGGATTGTTATTATCTACACCAAAGGTAACGATTAGTTCTGGAGAAAGATCGATTAGTTTTTCCATGTTCAGGCGCTCGTTTTGCCCCACATTTTTTATAATGCCTTTGTCAATCAGCGCTCTTGTTTTTTCAGAAGAGATGTAATCGGTATGCGGGAAGCCAACCAGCTTGTTTTCCACGCCCAGCATTTCAAGGAAAGGAACATTGGTCGTTGAGGTTACTACAATCGACTTTAACGGAACGGGTATGGTGGTGTATTGTTGTAAACTGTCCGGGATAACTGTATTCTTTTCCTGAAGGACATACGTAAAGTCCCTGTTGGCATCTGGCCATGGGTTAGTTACTTTCACCACCGAATAACCGGAATATTTATGAATGGAAAGTCCGCTGGCATACTGAATCACTTCTTCCGAAGCAATAGTTTTTACGGTTTCTGTTTTTTCGTTTTGTTTGCATCCAACCGTTACTGCAAAAAAGGAAATAAAAAGGGTTTTATAGAGAAAAGTCTTCATTAGTTTGTGTTTATTTCCCGCAAAGGTAAAAGAATTTGCAAAAAAATTCGGATTCTTTTTTATTCCAAAAATCGACAAACACTATCTTTACGGCATGAATACCATTCGTGTTAAAAAATGTTCGACCTGTAAAACCGAGTTCAATTGCGGGGATACTTTTGCTGGAAGTAAATGCTGGTGCAACGATTTTCCGCCCATTTTTGCTCCTTCTGATGTGATCGACTGTCTGTGTCCGGAATGCTTTAAAGAAGCCTGTTCGGCTAAAATTGAGGAATATGTCCAAACCCTTACTCCCGAATCGGCACCTGATAATGAAGCCAAGGATTTACCACCAGTAACTAATCTCATCGAAGGAATCGATTATTATCTGGAAGACGACAAATATGTTTTTAAACCCTGGTTTCATTTAAAAAGGGGATATTGCTGTAAGAATGGTTGCAGACATTGTCCATATTAATACAAAGATTTACTATAATGATTTATCTGATAACAGGAGGCGAACGCTCCGGAAAAAGCAGCTACGCTCAGGATTTGGCCCTGCGGCTTTCACAAAATCCAATGTATGTGGCTACTGCAAGAAAATGGGATGGTGATTTCCAGAAACGAATTGACCGCCATCAGGCTGAAAGGGATGAACGCTGGATCAATGTCGAAAATGAAAAACATCTGAGTGAGATAGACTTCTCGGGTAAAGTAGCAATCGTCGATTGTGTGACGTTGTGGCTAACCAATTTTTTTGTGGATACCAAAAATGATGTGGCTTTGAGCTTAGATCAGGCTAAAGCCGAATTTGATGCTTTGGTCCAACAGGAAAATGCAACGGTTATTATCATTACAAACGAAATAGGAATGGGAGTACACGCCGAAACCCATATTGGAAGGAAATTCACAGAATTACAAGGCTGGATGAATCAGTATTTGGCTAAAAAAGCCGATGAGGTTGTTCTGATGGTTTCTGGAATTCCGGTTAAAATAAAAGAGAAGAAATGAATTTTGTAACTTCCTGGAGTGGCGGAAAAGATTCCTGTTATGCAATGATGAAGGCAGTAGCAATGGGATTGCAACCAAAAGTTCTACTGAACATGATGAATGAAAACGGTAAAGTTTCCCGTTCGCATGGATTGCCTTTGGCTATTTTAAAACAACAAGCAGAGAAAATGAATTTGCCTGTCGTAACCATTCCGGCAACATGGAATGATTATGAAGCCAAGTTTATAGATACATTACAAACTCTGAAAGCGGATTATGGATTAGATGCTGCAGTTTTCGGAGACATCGATTTACAGCCACACAGGGATTGGGAAGAAAAGGTATGCAATGCAGCTGGATTGGAAGCAATCTTACCGTTATGGCAACAGGATAGGGTAGGATTGGTCAAAGAAATGATCGAAGGA
>CAMLKV010000213.1 GCA_946480635.1 uncultured Flavobacterium sp. | reverse complement strand
AGAAACATTTGAACCTCCAGCTGCTGAAGGAGTAAAACGCCAAGCTTCATTAAGGGCGCTCCATGTACCTGTATTTCTGCCTGGTGGTACAGCAGCTAAAGTTCCTGCTTGGTTCATAATACCAATAACTCCTCTACCTCCATTCCACCCAGTACAGGCGGTTCTTTTATTCACTAGTACATCAATAGTATTTGTTGTTTCATACAATATAATTTGTGAAGTTTGAAAACCAACACTATTATTACAACTAAACTGAGGCAATTCATTAAAATTTGCAACAAAAGCTCTATTAGGATAAGTTCCTGTAACATAAAAATTTACATTTTGAATAGAAGCATTTGTAACTGGTGGAGTTGCTATATTAGTATCCTGATAAACACCATAAACTGCATTTCTAATTGGAAAACTAGCACTTGGTAAAGAGCCCGTATAACTCCATTGACAGAAACCACCAGCAGGTTGAGTGCCATTAGCAAAATGAACAACACCATTCGAACCTATTAAAACTGTGGTATAATTTTGTCCATAAAAACAAAACGGAAAAGGAAGTGTAAAACTAGCAGACCAAACATCATCTTGATTTGTTGTAGTAATTAATGTTCCTCCTGTAAAAGGATACTGTGGCGCATAAGGAATCTGCGTCACATCATAATTATTTGTGTTTGTAGCATACGTTTGCAAATAATCAGCTTGAAGAGTGGTTGATTCTCCAGGATTACATATAGGCAAAGGGGCTTGAATATCTACATAAACTGTTGGGGCATTTTGTGAAAATGACAGAAAATATCCCAATAAAAAAATGAAGATAAGTAGGTGTTTTTTCATAATTATTGTGTTTTGCTCAAATAAATTTGCGAAAATTAATGAATTTTTAACAATTAATACAGTTTTGTTTAACTTTTTTTATGTTAAAAATCAAAATTTATAATCTGAATATATTACGTATATTTGCGTCATATATAAAACTGTTGAATATTTTATAATGACTCAGAACGAAGAATTTCAAGAAGAAATTGGAAATAACCACATAGGTACAAGTGCTACAAACCCTCTACGCAAAGATGCTTTCGAATTAACAGACGAACAAAAAATTGCTTCTATTAAAAAGGACGTTGAAAGTATTTTAACAACTTTAGGTATGGATTTAACCGACGATAGTTTGAGTGGAACTCCTAATCGTGTGGCTAAAATGTTCGTGAAAGAAATTTTTGGCGGATTACACCCTAATAAAAAACCTGGTTCTTCAACTTTTGCTAATAATTATAAGTATGGTGAAATGCTTGTTGAAAAAAACATAACAGTTTATTCGACTTGTGAACATCATTTATTACCTATCATAGGTAGAGCTCATGTTGCTTATATTTCAAACGGAAAAGTAATTGGTTTATCTAAAATGAACCGTATTGTAGATTATTATGCTAAAAGACCTCAGGTTCAGGAACGTTTAACAATGCAAATTGTTCAAGAACTTCAAGCAGCACTAGGAACAGAAGATGTTGCTTGTGTAATTGATGCAAAACACTTGTGTGTAAACTCAAGAGGAATTAAAGACATTGAAAGTAGTACAGTAACTGCTGAATTTGGCGGAAAATTCAAACAAGAGAAAACACGCAGAGAGTTCTTAGATTACATTAAATTAGATACAAAATTTTAATAATAGCCCTGATAGAAGCGGCATCCTTTTAAAAGGTCATTGAGGTTCTCGAAATGCCCTTTTAAAAGATACAGCGAATAGCAGGAAATAGCTCCTAATAATGCATTTATATCAAGACAATCCCATAAAAATATACAATTCGCTAACAGGCGAAAAAGAAACGTTTACCCCAATTCTTCAAGGCAATATTGGAATGTATGTTTGTGGACCTACAGTATACAGCAATGTCCATTTGGGCAATGTACGTACTTTTATGAGTTTTGATATGATTTTTAGATATTTCTTGCATTTAGGATACAATGTCCGTTATGTAAGGAATATTACTGACGCAGGACATTTAACAGATGACGGCAATGTTGAGAACGATCGTTTTGTAAAACAAACTCGTTTAGAAAAATTAGAACCTATGGAAATAGTACAAAAATATACAGTCTACTTTCATAAGGTTTTAGATTTATTCAATTTTTTACCACCTAGTATTGAACCTACTGCAACGGGACATATTATAGAACAAATTGAATTGACAGAGAAATTGATAGAGAAAGGTTTAGCTTATGTAAGCAATGGTTCTGTATATTTTGATGTTTTAGAATATAACAAAAGAGGTTTAAATTATGGTGAGTTAAGTAATAGAAATATTGAAGACTTGTTTGCCAATACTCGTGATTTAGACGGGCAAAACGAAAAGAAAAATGCTCCAGATTTTGCACTTTGGAAAAAAGCATCACCAGCTCATATCATGAGATGGAATTCTCCTTGGGGAGAAGGTTTTCCTGGCTGGCACTTAGAATGTACAGCCATGAGTACTAAATATTTAGGAGAGACTTTTGATATTCATGGAGGAGGATTAGATTTAAAATTTCCTCACCATGAGTGTGAAGTAGCTCAAGGGAAAGGATGCAATGGTTCTTCGCCGGTAAATTTCTGGATGCATGCTAATATGCTTACCATGAATGGTCTACGTATGAGTAAATCAACAGGAAATTTTATACTTCCTATGGAGCTTTTAAATGGGGAAAATGAATTTTTCGAAAAAGCTTTTAGTCCAAGTGTAGTTCGCTTTTGTTTTATGCAAGCTCATTATAGAAGTGTTTTGGACATTTCCAATGAAGCTATGGTGGCTAGCGAAAAAGGTTTGACTAGATTATCCGAAGGTATTAAACTATTAGATAAAATTTCTGCCTCAAATAAATCGACAATTGATATTACTAGTTGGAAAAAAAGTTGTTATGATGCCATGAATGACGATTTTAATACTCCTATATTGATTGCCCAATTATTTGAAGGTGTAAAATATATCAATTTAGTTAATGATGGTAAAGAATCTCTCACTGAAGCCGACGTAAAAGAACTAAAACAAACTATAACAACTTTTGTTTTTGACATTCTAGGGATTCAAGATGAAGAAACAGCTTCTAATAATTCTGACAAACTAAATGGAGTTGTTGAAATGCTAATAAAAATGCGTAACGAAGCCAGAGCAAATAAAAATTGGGCAATGTCTGATCAAATAAGAGATGAGTTAGCTTCTCTAGGCATCATCTTGAAAGATGGCAAAGAAGGAACAACTTTTATGACTTAATAAAAAATAAACCGGTTACAGCCGGTTTATTCATTATAACATAACTCCAATGATTAAAAAAATAACCATAGCCCCTTTATTGTTTTTAGTTTGGTTTTATAAAATAATAATTTCTCCTCTTATGCCGGCAACATGTAGATTTCAGCCAACTTGCTCAAGTTACATGATAGATGCTCTAAAAAAACACGGTCCTTTTTATGGTTTATTTCTTGGACTAAAAAGAATTGGACGCTGTCATCCTTGGGGAGGAAGTGGTTATGATCCGGTACCTTAAAATATTCCTAAATTCATTTAGATTGCCATTGCTTTAGCAATTATTATTGCTATTTTTGAAACACTTTGAATAAAATACAATATGACACACCCGCTTTACTTTGTTTGGAATCCTTCTGAAGGAATACAAATAGGTTCGTTTACAGTTCGTTTCTATAGTTTAATGTTTGTAGTTGCTTTCTCATTAGGCTTCTACATTATGAAGAAGATTTTTGAAAGAGAAAAAGAACCAATTGAAAAACTAGACAACATGTTTGTATGGATGGTTATATCTGTATTACTTGGTGCACGTTTAGGACATGTTATATTTTACCAACCAGAATTATTTAAAGAAGATTTTTTTAGCATTTTCTTGCCTTTTAGATTCAAACCTGAATTTGAATTTACTGGATTCCAAGGCTTAGCGAGTCATGGGGCAGCCATTTCGGTAATTATTTTCATGTACTTTTTTTCTAAAAAAGTAATGAAAAAACCTGTTTTATGGGTTTTAGACAGAGTGGTTATTCCTGTAGCAAGTGGTGCAATCTTTGTACGTTTAGGTAACTTCTTCAATTCAGAAATTGTTGGACATGAAACTACATCATCATTTGGTATAAAATTCATTCAAGATGCAATACGTCCCAATGAAGCAATGAGAATTACCAGTTTAACTAATCCTAAAGCAGCTTTTAATGCCATAGCAACTGACCCTAAATTTGCGAATATTTTAGATGGTATTCCTGCCAAACATCCTTCACAATTATATGAAGCTTTTGGTTATATTTTTGTGTTTGCCTTATTATTCTTTTTATACTGGAAAACAAATGCTCGCTTAAAACAAGGTTATCTTTTTGGAGTGTTTTTAGTATCGCTTTTCACAGTTAGAATAATTGTAGAATCTGTTAAAGAAAGTCAAGGCGGATTTGAAAACATTCTTGGAATGTTATCTACAGGTCAATGGTTAAGTATACCTTTTATAGTCGCTGGAATATATTTTATTGCCACTGCAAAAATTAAAGAAGAAATATAAAAACAAAAAGCCATTCTTAAAGAATGGCTTTTTTTATTTTAGCTTTTATTGAAATTCATCAACACTATTTTCTTGAGGCTTTGCAGGTGTAGGTTGTTTTACTGGTTCGGTAGTTTGTTGTACTGGAGTTTCATTTGTAATTACTCCACTAGGGGTTTCAACTCTAGCAGATTTACCAAAAGCTTCATACCTTTTTTGAGCTACTTCCCAATTTATTACACTGAAAAAAGTATTAGCATACTCTCTTTTTCTAGTTTGGAACTTTAAATAATAAGCATGCTCCCACATATCAAGATTTAATATTGGAATTCCTGAAATCCCCAAGTTTTTCATTAAAGGATTATCATTAT
>CAMLKV010000212.1 GCA_946480635.1 uncultured Flavobacterium sp. | reverse complement strand
ATTTAAAATTATATATTTTTTGTTTTAAATTAAAAATAGACAATTTAAATACCATACGGAATAAAGTTCCATTACAGTTTTCAATAGTTTTATAAACAAAAACTCTAAATAAAAAAATCCTCACTGCAAACACAATGAGGATTTAACTTTCGTCGGGGTGGCAGGATTCGAACCTGCGACCTCCTGGTCCCAAACCAGGCGCGATGACCGGGCTACGCTACACCCCGAAAGCGGGTGCAAATATAAAACAAAAAATTACAAAACAAAATATTTATAAAATAAAAAATACTTGAATAAAGTTAATTATTTTCAACTCCTTCATTTAACAAAATTCTAACAACTAATTTCTTTAAATTCGTAGTCAATCAAAAAAACGACTATGAAAAATTCACTAACCATCACTGCAATAATTTGTAGCTTATCTATGAATTCCCAAACATCCCAACAAAAAAGTTCAATAAAATATCCTGAAACAAAAAAAATAGATCATATCGATAATTACTTTGACACCAAAGTAAACGATCCATATCGTTGGCTAGAAGATGACCGTTCTACAGAGACTGAAAAGTGGGTTAAAGCACAAAATGAAGTTACCTACGGTTACCTGGATAAAATTCCGTATCGTAATGCCATCAAAGAAAGAATGGAAAAGTTATGGAACTATGAGAAAATAGGTTCTCCGTTCAAAGAAGGTAAGTTTACCTACTTCTATAAAAACGACGGATTACAAAATCAATCGGTCTTATATAGAAAAGATGAAAGTGGAAAAGAAGAAATTTTCCTTGACCCAAATACATTTTCAAAAGATGGGACTACTTCATTAGGAGGCGTTGACTTTTCAAGAGATGGTTCTAAAGTAGCTTATGCCATTTCTGAAGGTGGAAGCGATTGGAGAAAAGTAATCATCATGGATGCTTTCAGCAAAAAAATATTAGAAGATACTATTGTCGACGTAAAATTTAGCGGTGTGTCATGGAGAGGAAACGAAGGTTTCTATTATTCAAGTTATGATAAGCCAAAAGGAAGTGAATTGTCTGCAAAAACTGATCAACATAAATTGTATTACCACAAACTGGGTACATCGCAAAAAGAGGACAAAGTTATTTTTGGTGCCGATCAAAAAAGAAGATATGTTGGTGGAAGTGTAACCGATGATGATAAATACTTAATCATTACGGCTGCCAATTCAACGTACGGAAACGAGCTTTATATAAAAGATTTAACGCAAGAAAACAGTCCAATTATCACAATTGTAGATAATTTTAAAAATTCGAGTTATATCATCGAAAATGAAGGCACAAAACTATTTATTGTAACCGATTTAAACGCTCCTAACAAAAAAGTGGTTACGGCAGATTTCTCAAATCCTAAACAAGAAAACTGGAAAGACTTTATTCCTGAAACAGAAAATGTACTTTCTCCATCAACAGGCGGAGGATATTTCTTCGCAAACTACATGAAAGACGCTGTTTCTTTGATTAAACAATATGACTATTCAGGGAAATTAGTACGTGAGATTTCGTTACCTGGAATTGGTACTGCAAGCGGTTTTGGAGGTAAAAAAGAAGAAAAAACATTGTATTACTCTTTCACAAATTATATTACACCAGGAACCATTTATTCGTTTGAACCTAACAGTGGAAAATCTGACATCTATCAAAAACCTAAAGTAGATTTCAATTCAGAGGATTATGAGTCAAAACAAGTGTTTTACACTTCAAAAGACGGAACAAAAATCCCTGCTAATGCTGTTTGGTTAGAAAACGGAGGAGTTTATGCCGTTCCTAATTTAAGAGGTGGTGGTGAATACGGTAAAAAATGGCACGTGGCTGGTACTAAAATGCAAAAACAAAATGTATTTGATGACTTTATCGCTGCCGCAGAATATTTAACGAAAAGCAAATACACCTCAAAAGATTATTTAGCTATTAAAGGAGGATCTAACGGTGGTTTATTAGTGGGTGCTACTATGACACAACGTCCAGACCTAATAAAAGTAGCTTTACCAGCCGTAGGTGTTATGGATATGTTACGTTACCACACCTTTACTGCAGGTGCTGGTTGGGCTTATGATTATGGTACAGCTGAAGACTCTAAAGAAATGTTTGAATACTTAAAAGGCTATTCTCCAGTACACAATGTAAAAAAGGGAATACAATATCCTGCAACGATGGTAACTACTGGAGATCATGATGACCGAGTGGTTCCTGCACATAGTTTTAAATTTGCTGCCGAGTTACAGGAAAAACAATCAGGAAGTAATCCTGCTTTAATACGCATCGATATCAATGCAGGGCATGGCGCAGGAAAATCAGTTTCTGCAACGATACAGGAAATGTAGATATGCAAGCGTTTACGTTCTACAACATGGGAATTAAACAGCTTCCTTCTTCTAAAAAAATTGACAAAACAAAAAGGCCTAAATTATAGGCCTTTTTTTATATAAAGGATTTTACATAAATTAGTTTAAAATAGTTTTGGCTATTTATGAGACACAAATTAATCCTATGAATAAAGTAACTGAAATAGAAATTATTTCTTTTCTAAAAAATAATATAGAACCTTTTCAAGATAATACCTATGGATTAAGTTATAGGGCTTCAGTAACATTGAAAGATGGAACATTTTTACCGTGTGTAATTTTTAGAAATCCTGAACAAACAATTGATTTAGCCATCAGAAGGTTTAAAGAAGAACAATCTAACAAAAGTATTTTCTCAAATAAATCAAAAGGTTTTGGGTACAGGGAAATAGTAAAGAATTTTGTGACAAAAGGAAACAATATTAATATTTATGATATAATAAATGTATCCAAAAGTAGATTTGCTATTCCTTTTGAAGTTTTTCGTAAAGTACATGGTGAAACTGCAATGAGTTGGACAGCTTTTATTCTTGAGTTTAATGATAATAAAAAATTAAGTTTTGGAACATCTTGGAATTGGGAATTCTTTGATATTCCAGAGGGTTATGATTTTAAGAATGTGAAAAGTATAATTAGTGGTTGTTATCTTACAAAAGAAAATGAAATCGTTCAACATAAATCAATTCTAGACTTTCAAAATGACAAAGAAAAGTTTCAAACAATTTACCGTGAGAAACCATTCTTTGAGTGTTTCATAGATAATTTATAAAAACACTACCCCGATAACGCTGAAAAATGATTCCCCTGCGAAAAATACTATTTAAATATTAGCACCTGATAGCGCGGAAATGTTTTCCGTGCGATAGCTCTCGGATTATAAATCCGAGCATCGTGATTTAACAAGAGAGTTGTAAACAATAAAAAAACCATATCGATAAATTTAGCTTAATTCCAACATAATATGATTAATTATAAAATAGATGAATCTTACGAAGTCAAGCTTAATGAAGCTACTGGAAAACATGAAATTCTGAAAGATGGTAAAACGATTGAGGAAAAACTCCCTATTTTATTTAAATATGTCCCCTTTAATAACAATACTATTGCTTCCTTGATGCAAGGATATTTTTGGCTGACTAATCCTGCTGATTTCAATGATCCTTTTGATTGCAATAAGACTTTAATAGTTGATTATGAACATCCTGAACATTTAAAGGATAAAGCCAGAAATCATTTTGAAGACATAGGTATCTGTTCATTCTCTGATAGACAAAATAATCCATTGATGTGGGCACACTATACCAATAATTATAATGGAATTATGCTTGAATTTCAATTTAATAATTTTGAAGGATTTTTATTTACTGATAGATTTAAAAGTCTAGAATGGAAAAAGGTTATATATCCTACACATATGAAGAGGCTTCAAAAGGACTTTCCTCTTTCTGAAACTGTACTCCTCACCTCAAAAATTAAATATTGGGAATATGAAAACGAATGGCGTATTATAGCCAAACTAGGTAATCCAAAAAACAGATATCTTACTTTTCCTCGTGAAGCACTTAGGAATATATACATTGGTCATAATTTGTTCGACAATCATTCAAGTGAAGTTCATATTATATCAACTATTCAACAAACTTATTACCCACATGTAAAAATATTCCGTGTAATTCCTGACCAAACAAGGAATCTAGCCTATAGAGTTCATAGAGTAATGGATTTCTAAGAATAATGTAAACTTTTTACACCGATAATAACTTAGTACAACAAAGGTTTAGCGTCACTCCCCCGCTGCGCAAAGTCTCCTGACTTTGTGCAAAAAAAGAAATCTACTAACTAAGTCAGGAAACTTAGTAGAGCAAAGCTATCGTTTGCTTTTTTGATAAATTACCCCAAAACAGACTTTCTAATCACCGAATTAAACAATCGATAACCTAATTTTGAGCGAAGTATTTTCATCGCATTGGCATCAAAACCAACAGTATATCTTGTAAAGTTCTTTTTAGGATTGTTAGCTATGTTAAAAAGTGTTTTGGTTATCTCTGGAGTAAGATTGGTGTTTTTCTTTGTCTTTTTATGAAGAATGTTGGTTACTTTCTCCATTAATTGCTCATACGACTTAATTCCGCCCGTTTCAGATTTTACAACATGGCTCTGGAACGCAGTTGGCGCATTTCCAAACTGAACCGTACTCACGCTAATATTGAAATCCAATAATTCATACGACATACATTCTGAAAAGCTTTCCACTGCTTTTTTTGTGGAATGGTAAAAACTTCCCAATGGTAAATTTACCAATCCTGCTATAGAAGAAATATTTATAAACTGACCAAACTGTTGTTCTCTAAAAACCGGAATAAAAGCACGGCACATTTTTACCACACCCAACCAATTCACATCCACAATATGCTTTATTTTCTCGTCTTCAGAAAGTTCTACAAAACTTCTATAACCAATACCTGCGTTATTGATAATGGCATCAATGGTTTTATGATTGGCGAGGATTTCAGCTTTGGCTTTTTCAATACTTTCGGTAGAAGTCACATCTAAAATATA
>CAMLKV010000211.1 GCA_946480635.1 uncultured Flavobacterium sp. | reverse complement strand
TTGTAATTGATAACTACCTGTGGCATGCCACCAATTGGTTCTACATACAAATCTTTGGTTCCTTGAATGGTTGGAATAATCTTACCTACTTTTTCAGCATATTTTGCGAGAGTATCTAAATCTTCGCCAAAAATTTTGCAGACCACATCTTGGCGTGCGCCTGTCATTAATTCGTTAAAACGCATTTGTACTGGATATTGAAAACCAGCAGTAATTCCGGGTACTTCTTTAAGCGCTTCACTCATTTTATCCGATAATTCGTTAAACGTACTGGCAGATGTCCATTCGCTTTTGTCTTTTAAAATCACCATCATATCACTGGCTTCCATTGGCATGGGGTCAGTGGGTACCTCGCCACTTCCTATTTTGGTGACCACTTTTTCTACTTCTGGAAATTTGGCTTTCAAAATGCCAGCTGCTTTTTGTGTGGAAGCCATCGTGGTATTCAAATTACTGCCAGTCAATACACGAGTATCTACTGCAAAATCGCCTTCTTCCAAAGCGGGAATAAATTCGCCCCCTAAAAAACTCATGATTACAATAGAAACAATAAACACAGAAATGGTTCCGAGGATAATTTTGCGTTTATTTTCTAAAGCCTGAAGCAGTCGTTTTTGGTATAAATTCTCTAGATAGGCCATCATTCTTTCTGAAAAACTCTTCGGATTGTGTTTCAAATTTTTCAACACCAGCGTACTCATCATTGGAATATACGTCAAGGATAAAATAAAAGCACCCAATAAGGCAAAAGCGACGGTTTGTGCCATCGGTTTGAACATCTTTCCTTCAATGCCTTGCAGTGTGAAAATTGGCAAGTACACAATCAAGATAATTATTTGACCGAAAACTGCGCTATTCATCATTTTTTTGGCAGAAGTTTTCACTTCGTGATCTACATTTTCTTGCGTTAAATGCAATTGTGATTCTCTTTTATGATGGGAATGGATTTGATGGATTACCGCCTCAACAATAATAACTGCACCGTCAACTATCAATCCGAAATCTAGTGCGCCAAGACTCATTAAATTTCCGCTAACCCCAAACAAATTCATCAAGATAATCGCAAAAAGCATCGCTAACGGAATTACGGAAGCTACTAACAATCCTGCTCTAAAATTCCCAAGAAACAAAACCAATACAAAGATTACGATTAACGCACCTTCTAATAAGTTTTTTTCGACGGTACCGATAGCGTTATTCACCATTTTAGTTCGGTCTAAAAAGGGTTCTATAATTACTCCTTTGGGTAAGGTTTTTTGAATTTGTGCGATACGTTCTTTGACGTTTTTAATTACTTCGCTACTATTGGCGCCTTTCAACATCATGACTATAGCACCAGAAACTTCTCCTTGATCGTTATAGCACATAGCACCATAACGAGTGGCAAAACCTGTTTTGATTTCGGCGACATCTTTTAGTAAAAGAGGAAGTCCAGATTTGGAAGTTGTTATGGCAATATTCTCAATATCGGCTTTCGATTTCAATAAGCCTTCGCTTCTGATGAACAAAACGGAAGCTTCTTTTTCGATATAAGCCCCACCAGTGTTTTGATTGTTTTTTTCAAGAGCATCAAAAACATCGGATATGGTTATTCCGAAAGAATTTAATTTATTGGGCTGAATGCTAATTTCAATTTGCTTTAACTTTCCGCCAAAACTGCTGACTTCCGCTACGCCTTTAACACCCGAAAGTTGTCTTTTAATGAGCCAATCCTGTATGGTACGCAATTCAGTAGCATCGTATTTATTTTCATAACCTTTTTCAGGTCGAACCACATATTGGTAAATTTCTCCCAAACCGGTTGAAACGGGGCCTAATTCGGGAGTACCCATGCCTTGTGGTAACTGACTTTGTACTTGTTGTAATCTTTCTGCCACTTGTTGTCGGGCCCAATAGATGTCGGTATTGTCATCAAAAACAATTGTAACTAGTGACAATCCAAATCGAGAAAAACTTCTAATTTCAATTAATCCAGGGATATTGTTGTTGGCTTGTTCGATAGGAAAAGTAACCAATCGTTCAATATCGGTAGCGCCATAAGAAGGTGCAATCGTAATGACTTGTACTTGATTGTTGGTAATATCAGGAACAGCATCAATAGGTAATTTTTGAATGTTATAAATACCAAATGCAATCAATACAATGGTAAATAACATAATGATGAGTTTATTCTTTACAGAAAACTCAATAATTTTATTCAACATAAAAATAAAGTTTAATCAATAATTAAAAAGAAACCATACCACTATAAAAAAGGCAGGTGAAAAATTATAGATTAAGCTATTTTAGGAGGTTGCCAAATGGCTGATAAATAATTAGATATAAATACCTGATTCTTGTGAAGAATAGTTGGTTTGTGCATTTCCAAAACAGAAGGTTCACTGTTTAATTCAAATTTTTCAGGGGTTGGAAGAACCACTACGAAACTGAAACAATTGTCTTGAGAAGTTTTGAAAGGAAGTTTCATGTCTTTTTCAAAATCAGCATCCTTGGTAAATCCATTCAGATAATGCATTTCTAAAAATGAAATCAAGGTTGTTGCTTTGTTTTCATTTTTGTGTTCGAAAAAGTGCTCTACAAGTTTTGGTGCTTTCAACAGCTGATGTACTTCAGTCATCGAAAACACATAAAAGAAAAGTAATAGGATAGAAACGTACTTTTTCATTGTCACAAAGTTACTAATTTTTAACAAGTTTGTACAGCTGCTGATGAAATATTCCTAAATTTGCGTTCTTATAAAATTTATGTCATGTTACAAATCGCAGTTATTAGAGAAAAAAGGGAAGAAGTGATTAAGGCCTTAGCCAAAAGAAATTTTGATGCTACAGCTATAGTTGATTCTGTAATTGCACTTGACGAAAAACGTCGTGCAACACAAGTGGAATTGGATAACATTTTAGCCGAATCTAATAAACTGTCCAAAGATATTGGTGCTTTGATGAAATCTGGGGAAAAGGCAAAAGCCGAAATTCTTAAAGAAAAATCAACGCAATACCGTGAAAAAGGAAAAGAACTTTCTGAAGTTTTAAATATAGTTTCGGAAGAACTGACTTTAGAGTTGTACAAACTTCCTAATACACCTGCTGATATAGTTCCGCAAGGAAAAACTGCAGATGATAATATAAATGTTTTTGAAGAAGGTGAAATTCCGGTATTGCACGAAGGAGCATTACCACATTGGGAACTAATTAAAAAATACGATATCATCGATTTTGAGTTAGGGACTAAAATCACTGCGCCAGGTTTCCCTGTTTACAAAGGAAAAGGAGCCAAATTACAACGCGCTTTGATATCATACTTTTTAGATAAAAATACAGATGCTGGTTATCAAGAAGTTCAAGTACCACATTTGGTAAATGAAGCTTCGGCTTATGGGACAGGGCAATTGCCAGATAAAGATGGTCAAATGTATCATGATGCAAAGGATGATTTATATTTAATCCCAACTGCGGAGGTTCCTGTAACCAATATTTACCGAGATGTAATTTTACAAGAAAATGAATTGCCGGTTACAGTTACTGGCTATACACCATGTTTCCGTCGTGAAGCAGGATCTTGGGGAGCACACGTTCGTGGATTAAATCGTTTGCACCAATTTGATAAAGTAGAAATTGTTCGTATCGAGCATCCAGAGAAATCGCATGAAGCTTTAAACGGAATGGTAGAACACGTAAAAGAAATTATGCGTGAGTTAAAATTACCGTTCCGTATTTTACGTTTGTGTGGTGGTGATATGGGATTTGCTTCGGCATTAACGTATGATTTTGAAGTGTTTTCAACAGCTCAAGATCGTTGGTTAGAAATTTCATCGGTTTCAAATTTTGAAACTTTCCAAGCTAACCGTTTAAAACTTCGTTTTAAAGGGAAAGATGGTAAAACACAATTGGCACACACGCTAAACGGAAGTTCATTAGCACTACCTCGTGTATTAGCTGGAATTATTGAAAATTACCAAACACCAGAAGGAATCGTTATTCCTGAAGTATTACGTAAATACACAGGTTTCGATATTATAAACTAGTTTCTTAACGAAAACACAATATGTACTAAAGTGGCAAAATTATTGCTACCTTAGTACATTGTTTTTTTAGTATGATGAAGTTTTTGCGATTATTTTTTATTCTATTTCCAATGTTTGTTTTTTCTCAAAACGAATTTTTGGCGCAAAACTATTTTGATAGAGGGGAGTTTGATAAAGCGATAATTATCTACGAAGATTTGATAAAAGCTAGCCCCGGAAATTATCAGTATTTTCAAAAACAAGTAGCCTGTTACCAGCAATTGAAAGACTTTTTGAAAGCAGAAAACGCAATCAAAAGCAAATTAGAAAAAACTAAACTTCCTCAATTGTACGTCGAATTGGGTTACAATTATCAGTTACAAAATCAACCTGAAAAAGCTAAAAAGAATTACGATTTAGCATTTCAAAAAATTCAAGAAAATCCAAATTACGTTTACGGAATCGCCCGCGAATTTGAAGTCAAAGTACTATTACAACAAGCAATAGAATCTTATTCGATTGCTCAAAAATTAAATCCAGACATCAATTTCGATTATCAAATTGCTTTGTTACAAGGTCAATTAGGTAAGATAGAATTAATGATTGATGCTTTACTGGATTACTCTGTTAAGTTTCCTGATAATTTAATCTTAGTCCAAAATCAATTAAATCGTTTTTTGTCTGAAGATCACTCGAAGACTTTTTCTGAATACTTACGAAAAGCATTGTTGTTGCGAACTCAAAAAACACAAGACCTGTTTTGGAACAGATTTATGAGTTGGTACTTTGTGCAGCAGAAAGAATATGGGAAAGCATTTATTCAAGAGAAAGCAATTTATAAAAGAAGTCCTGAGAATTTCAGCAATATACTAGCATTAGCAAATTTAGCATCACAAGAAAAGGAGAAGGAAACAGCTAGAGAAATA
>CAMLKV010000210.1 GCA_946480635.1 uncultured Flavobacterium sp. | reverse complement strand
ACTAATTCCTGAAGATTGGTTACTTTGGGAAGACCATTCCATTACTCCGGAAGCAATCCGAAACGTTTATTTTCAGTTTTTGATGACCCGTTTACAAAATGCCGATTTATTCTTAAAACAAGCCCAAGATGCCCGAAAAGTACTTATATGAATATGCAGTAATTCGAGTTGTACCAAGGGTAGAACGCGAAGAATTTCTAAACGTAGGACTGCTTCTTTTCTGTAAACAAAAGAAATACCTTCGTATGGAATATGTTATTCCGTCGGATAAAATTAGGATGCTGTGCATGGAGTTCGATTTAGAACAGTTGGAAGAAAATATGTTTTCTTTTAGCAAAATATGCGCAGGAAGTCCAGATGGAGGACCAATTGCACAATTAGATGTTGCAGAACGTTTTCGTTGGCTTACAGCAGTACGAAGCTCCAGTATTCAAATCTCAAGGCCACACCCAGGATTTAGCTTTGAATTAGACAAAACTTTCGAGAAACTTTACCACGAATTAGTTTTATAATGTAATGTTTTAACCGATCCCTTATCAATTTCTGCATAATTGCAAAAATATTTGGAATTATGGAATATTTTATTTAATATTTGCGTTAAATAGATACATTATTAATTCTAAAACCTACCAAAAAATGAAAAAAACAATTTTATGCTTAGCTTTCGTAGCTGCTTTAATGACATCTTGCAAAGAAAAAACTCAAGACGAGGCTGCAGAAGCTGCTGATGCAGTTGGAACTGAAATGACAGAAGCTGTTGATTCTGCTGCCGCAACTATGGATTCTGCTGCAACAGAAGTAAAAGACGCTGCTAAAGACGCTGCTGCAGCTGGTGCTGCTAAAGTAGAAGAAGCTGCAAAAGAAGTGAAAGAAGAAGTAAAAAAATAATTCTTTCACATTCAATAAAAATTAAAATCTGCCTTGGCGCAGATTTTTTTATTACTATTCACTTGATTTTAAAGAAGTTTTGAAATATTTTTTCATTAAAAAGCAAAAAAAATTTTTTTCTAAAAGATATTTTTATAGTTTTGCGCCCGAAAATATTATTATTATTAATTCTAATTTACAACGAAAATGAAAAAAACAATTTTAAGCTTAGCTTTCGTAGCTGCTTTAATGACATCTTGCAAAAACAATGAAACTGCTACTGACGCTACTGCTGAAACTGTAGATACTGCTGCTGTTGCTGTTGATTCAGCTGCTACAACTGTAGATACTGCTGCTGTTGCTGTTGATTCAGCTGCTGCAACTGCTCCAGCTACTGAAGAAGTTAAAGAAGAAGTTAAAAAATAATTTTTAACAACTTTTCAAAAATAAAAAAACCGAGCAATGCTCGGTTTTTTTAATTATATCTTATTTCTAATCTTTTGCTCCCACTTCCAAGCATTTTCCAAAGCTTCTTCAAGAGATAATTTTGCTTCCCAACCTAAAATTGTATTTGCCTTTTTAGTGTCTGCATAAGCTTCTACTACATCACCTTCTCTTCTTCCAACAATTTTATATGGCAATTTTTGATTAGTCACTTTTTCAAAAGTAGTAATCACTTCTAAAACAGAACTACCTTTCCCTGTCCCAATATTAAAAGTTTCAACGCTTTCTAGATTCTTTTTTTCAATCAATCTTTTTAAAGCTACAACGTGTGCTTTAGCCAAATCAACCACATGAATATAATCTCGGATTGCAGTTCCATCCGGTGTTGGATAATCACTCCCAAAAACTGACAATTCATTACGTAAACCAATTGCAGTTTGTGTAATAAAAGGAACTAAATTTTGAGGAACCCCTAAAGGCAATTCACCAATTTCTGAAGAAGAATGAGCACCAATTGGATTAAAATATCTCAATAAAATAGCTTTTATAGCTGACACTTTAGCTACGTCAGTAATTATTTCCTCTCCTATTTGCTTTGTATTTCCATAAGGAGACATTGCAGATTGAACAGGAGCATTTTCTGTAATAGGCATAACTTTAGCTTGACCATAAACTGTACAAGACGAACTAAAAATAAAACACGCTTCTGATTTATCTTTTAATTCTTGCAACAGATAAACCAACGCATTTATGTTGTTTTCATAATATAACAATGGATTTTCAACACTTTCTCCCACAGCCTTACTTGCAGCAAAATGTATAACCCCTGATATATTGTTATGTTTTATGAAAAAATCTTGAACCGATTTTTTATCTCGTAAATCGATATTTTCAAAATGCGGTTTCTTTCCGGTAATATTCTCAATTCCTTGTAAAACATCAATCGAAGAGTTTGATAAATTATCGATTACAACTACATCAAAACCTCCATTTTGCAATTCAACAACTGTATGAGAACCTATAAATCCTAAACCTCCTGTTACTAATATCTTCATTTTAATTTAGATGAAAGATAATAGACTTTTAGACAATAGATCATCCTAGTCCCAAAAAGTCTTTTATCTATTTGTCTATAAAAATTCTAAAACCGAATCTGTGATAAATTTAATTTGCTCATTATCAAGCTCAGTGTGCATAGGTAAAGCTATAACTTCTTTAACCAATTGATTAGTTACAGGAAAATCAGCCTCATTGTAACGTGAATCTGCATATGCTTTTTGACTGTGTAATGGAATTGGGTAATATATCGCACATGGAATTCCTTTAGCTTGTAAGTGATCTAACAAAGCATCACGTTTTCCATTTGTAACCCTGAAAACATACTGATGAAACACGTGGTCATCACCATTAATATCAAACTGTGGAACTACAATATTAGCATTTCCAGAAAGTGCTTGATTATACTTACTTGCTGCTTCTCTACGAGCAGTATTATAGGCGTCTAAATGAGGTAATTTTGCTTTTAAAACTCCAGCCTGTATACTATCTAAACGAGAATTTACCCCAACAACATCGTGATGATAACGCACATACATTCCGTGATTAACAATTCCACGAATAACATGTGCTAATTCATCATCGTTAGTAAAAATAGCACCACCATCACCATAACCAATTGCTCCAACTTTTACTTTCGAACCATTACTTGAAGTATAATTAGCGCCAATAGCTTGAGCATTATCCTCTATTACAAACAAATTATGTGCTTTAGCAATTTCCATAATAGCATCCATATTGGCAGCACGGCCAAACAAATGCACAGGAACGATGGCTTTTGTTTTTGGAGTAATAGCTTTTTTAAGAGACTCGATACAAATATTCATAGAATCCATTTCAACATCAACTAACACAGGTGTCAATTGCAACAAAGCAATTACTTCAACAGTAGCTGCAAAAGTAAAATCGGCAGTAATAACTTCGTCACCAGGTTTTAAACCAAGTCCCATCATGGCAATTTGCAAAGCATCTGTACCATTTGCACACGGTATTACATGTTTTACATCTAAGTATTTTTCTAAATCAGCTTGAAATTGATGCACAAGCGGACCATTGATATATGTTGTAGTATCTAAAACTTCCTGAATTGAAGCATTAACTTCATTTTTTATTTTATCGTATTGACTTTTTAAGTCAACCATTTGTAGCTTTTTCATCGACTAAAATTTAGAATGCAAATCTACTAATTTAATAGCTTTTATAATAAATTTTAGAAAACTAATGTATTTTAGCAACACAAAATCACAACTATGTTTTTTCTTTACACCTTACTGGTTCAAATTACCCAGCAGTTACTTAAAATAGTAGCTTTTTTTAGTCCAAAAATGAAATTGTTTGTCAATGGTAGAAAAGATGTTTTCAAAACCCTACAAACAAAACTTGACAAAAACGACAAAACCATTTGGTTTCATGCAGCTTCCTTAGGAGAGTACGAACAAGGACTGCCAGTAATGGAAAAAGTAAAAATTAAATTCCCCAATCATAAAATTATATTGACTTTTTTCTCACCATCAGGATACGAAATCCGTAAAAATAATACAGTTGCAGATGTTACTATTTACCTTCCCTTAGACACCAAGTCCAATGCAAAACGTTTTCTAGATTTGATTCAACCTGAAATGGTTTTCTTTATCAAATACGAATACTGGCCAAATTATCTAAACGAACTTAAAAGAAAAAACATTAGAACGTTTTTGATTTCAGGTGTCTTTAGAAAAGACCAAGCCTTTTTTAAATGGTATGGAGGGTTTTATAGAAATGCATTAAAAAGCTTTAATCATTTCTTTGTTCAGAATGAAAGCTCAAAAGAATTAGCACAAAGTATTGGATTTACAAACGTTACAGTTTCAGGGGATTCGCGTTTTGACCGTGTAGTCGCTATTTTAGAAAAAGATAACACATTGGATTTTATAGAAAGCTTTTGCAAAAATCCATCACATGAATTCAAAATGACAACAATAGTTGTTGGAAGCTCTTGGCCTAAAGATGAAGAGTTTTTAGTGAATTATATTAATAGAACTTCGCACCGTCTTAAATTCATAATTGCGCCTCATAATATTAAACCAGAACAAATTGCCAATTTAAAATCTGAAATTGCTAAAAAAACGATATTGTTTTCAGAGATGGAAGGCAAAAACCTTTCAGAATATGATGTTTTTATTATTGATACCATTGGAATTCTGACTAAAATCTACAGTTATGCCGACATAGCTTATGTTGGCGGAGGTTTTGGAAACCCAGGCGTTCACAATATTTTAGAACCTGCTACTTTTGGAATTCCAATTGTAATAGGCCCTAATTATTCTCACTTTGCTGAAGCTACTGCTCTTGTACATCAAGAAGGCTGCATCTCGATACGTGACCAAAAAGAAATGAATCAAGCACTTGATTTATTAGTTCAAAATCCAGATGAGCGTCATGAAAAAGGGCATATATGCAGCACTTTTGTACAAATGAATAAAGGGGCTACGGATAAGATTTTGAATTCAATTTCTTAACAAAACCTTAAATAAAAAGTCGATTTTTATAAAAATCGTACCTTGCACACTCAAAATCAAAAACTAGAATAATGAAATTCTTAAAAC
>CAMLKV010000209.1 GCA_946480635.1 uncultured Flavobacterium sp. | reverse complement strand
AAAAATCTTTTCAAAATGTGTATAAAAGACTAAATATTCCTACCAAAATAGCTAAAACAGTCGATGATCTGAAAGATGTTGAGAAACTAATACTTCCCGGAGTTGGGTCTTTCGACTATGCGATGTCACAATTAAATAACTCGGGAATGAGAGAAAGACTTGATGAACTTGTTCTTGTTGAAAAAGTTCCGGTGATTGGGATATGTGTAGGCATGCAGATGATGGGAAATAATAGTGACGAAGGACAACTAGAAGGATTAAAATGGATTGATGCTTCAATAAAAAAATTTGATGAATAAACTTCCTCATATGGGATGGAATGATGTCAAACCTATTAAACATAAGTTATTTGACGGCTTAGAAGAAGAAGCGGTTTTTTATTTCTTACACAGTTTTTATTTTGAATGTAATAATCAAAAAGATATTTTAGCTGTTTCAGATTACGGGATTTCATTTACCTCTGCAGCTAATCATGAGAATGTTTACGGTATTCAGTTTCATCCAGAAAAGAGTCACCATTATGGGGAACAATTGTTACACAATTTTGCTAAACTATAACTATGCTTAGACCAAGAATTATTCCCAGTCTTTTAGTACACGATAACGGTTTGGTAAAAACAGTTAACTTTAAGAACCCTAAATACGTTGGTGATCCTATCAATGCTGTAAAAATATTCAATGAAAAAGAAGTAGATGAATTAGCTGTCTTTGATATAGATGCAACGGTTTTAGGTAAGGAGCCTAATTATGCTTTGATAGAAAAACTTGCTAATCAGTCCAGAATGCCTTTGTGTTATGGTGGTGGAGTGAAAACGGTTGAACAGGCACAAAAAATATTTGGTCTTGGAATAGAGAAAATTGCTTTAAGTTCAGCAGTAATACAAAATCCAAAACTTATCACTGAAATTGCAGATAGAGTGGGTTCTCAAAGTGTAATAGTTGTTATGGATATTAAGAAGAAGCTCCTTGGCGGCTATGAAATATATATTAACAACGGGAAAAAAGCAACGGGTTTAAATCCGATAAAATTTGCAGAAGAAGCACAAAAGTTAGGAGCAGGAGAAATCATTATCAATTCTATAGATCAGGATGGCATGATGAAGGGATATGATATGAATCTTATTGATAAAATCACAGAAAAGCTCACTATACCTGTTACCGTATTGGGAGGAGCTGGTTCATTGCAAGATGTAAAAAAAGTAATTGATAAGCACGGAATAATAGGAGTAGCTGCAGGAAGTTTGTTCGTTTTCAAAGGAGCCTACAAGGCAGTACTTATTAATTACCCTGCAAAAAAAGAGAAAGAAGAATTATATAAATAAATATATGCAATTCAGCAATAAAATACTTCTTATAACTGGTGGTACAGGGTCATTTGGAACGGCTGTGCTGAATCGTTTTTTAGAAACAGATCACTTTAAAGAAATCCGAATTTTTTCAAGAGATGAAAAAAAACAGGACGATATGAGAAATCTATATAAAAACGATAAACTCAAGTTTTACATTGGTGATGTTCGTAATCCTCTTAGTATTGATTATGCAATGCGTGGTGTAGATTATGTGTTTCATGCCGCTGCTTTAAAACAAGTTCCTTCATGCGAATTTTTCCCTATGGAAGCCGTAAAAACTAATGTGGAAGGAACTCAGAATGTTATAGATGCTGCTGTAAAGTATGGAGTTGAAAAAGTAATTTGTCTTAGTACAGATAAAGCTGCTTATCCTATCAATGCTATGGGGATTTCCAAGGCTATGATGGAAAAAGTAGCAGTAGCAGCTTCAAGAAATTTAGAGCAAACAACTGTTTGTTTAACTCGTTATGGGAATGTAATGGCTTCTAGAGGGTCAGTCATTCCATTATTTGTTAAGCAAATTAAAAATGCTGAGCCACTTACAGTTACTGATCCTTCAATGACGCGTTTTTTAATGTCTTTGGAAGAAGCTGTAGAATTAGTTCTTTTTGCTTTTGAACATGGGAATCCAGGAGATTTGTTTGTAAATAAGGCACCAGCTGGTACGATAGGAGATTTGGCTCAAGCCTTGAAAGAAATGTTTAAGGCTGATAATCCAATTAAAATTATTGGGACAAGACACGGAGAAAAGCTTTACGAAACTCTTTGTACTCGTGAAGAAATGATAAAAGCTGAGGATATGGGGGATTTTTATCGAATCCCTGCCGATAATAGGGATTTAAATTATGCACAATATTTCTCTGAAGGTGAAGTAGATATTTCTAAAGTTGAAGATTATCATTCACACAATACAACACAACAAGATGTTGAAGGGATGAAGCAACTTTTAATGAAACTTCCATTAATACGCAAAGAAGTTTTAGGAGAAGTTGATGTAAAGCACTATCCAGATTAAATAAACTATGTTGCCTATAATAATAAAAGGAAGTTGTCATTCAGATTATAGAGGGAATCTAAAATTCAATAATGATTTTAGTGCTACCCAAATAAAAAGAATGTATATAATTGAAAATGAAAGTACTGACTTTAGAAGAGGGTGGCAAGGTCATAAAATAGAACAGAGATGGTTTTCTGCAATCACTGGAAGCTTTGAAATACAATTAATAAATGTTGATGATTGGAGTAATCCTGATTCAAATTTAAAACCTCATATATTCATTCTTTCTTCAGAAAATTTAGATATATTACATGTCCCTCAAGGTTTTATTTCCTGTATTCAATCAAAAGATGAAAATGCAAAACTTTTAGTGATGAGTGATTATCTTTTGGGAGAAATTAATGATGAATACAAATACCCGTTAGAGCACTTTATGTGCACCAAATAACAAATTATGCTAAAAATTGGAATTACTGGCCAAAATGGTTTTGTTGGCAATCATTTATATAATACTTTAGGGCTATTTCCTAATGATTTTGAAAGAGTTGATTTTGATAAAACTTTTTTTGAAAATCAGAATCAATTAGATGCTTTTGTAAAGCAATGTGATGTAATTGTTCATTTAGCAGCAATGAACAGACATGAAAGTCAAGAAGTCATATTTAATACTAACTTAGATTTGGTAGAAAAACTGGTTTCATCACTAGAAAGAACCCAATCAAAACCACATGTGCTTTTTTCATCTTCTTCTCAAGAAGGTAGAGACAATTTATACGGTAAATCTAAAAAACAAGGAAGAGAGGTTTTTATAAACTGGGCAACAAAAAATGGTGCTCAATTTAGCGGACTTATCATTCCGAATGTTTTTGGCCCTTTCGGAAAGCCTAATTACAATTCTTTTATAGCCACTTTTTGTCATAAACTTACACATAATGAGACGCCTGTTGTAGATAATGATGGAGAAGTTAATCTAATTTATGTTGGAGAATTAGTTCAAAAAATTATTGAGCAAATCAAAAATGATAAATCAGATACAGAATTAATTATTCATCATTCATCGACTTACAAAGTATCTGAAGTTTTGGCAAAACTGAATTCGTATAAACAAAGTTATTTTGATAAAGGAGAAATTCCTGTTCTTGAATCTACATTCGATTTAAATTTGTTTAATACGTTTAGATCCTATTTTGATCACAAAAATCATTATCCTGTTAAATTTGTACAACATACTGATCCTCGCGGAGCATTTGTTGAGGTGATAAGATTGGGAATAGGAGGGCAGGTTTCATTTTCGACTACTGTTCCAGGAATAACAAGAGGTAATCATTATCATACCAGAAAAATTGAAAGATTTGCTGTAATTAAGGGAAAAGCTTTAATTCAGTTGCGAAAAATTGGTACTGATGAAGTCCTAGATTTTTATCTTGACGGTGATGAACCTGCTTATGTAGATATGCCAATATGGTATACGCACAATATAAAAAATATAGGAGAAGAGGATTTATACACCAACTTTTGGATAAATGAACCTTATAATCCAGAAGATGCAGATACTTATTTTGAAGAAGTATAATATATGTTTAGATGAGTTTCGAGAGTAAAGAGATAAAAATAAATACTTTTTTTTGGATTATACTTTGTATCGGTTTTTTTCTGGTAAGTATATTTCCTTCTGCATTTAGAATTGACAGTCAAATAATTACTATTCCATTTCGAGCTTTTGTTTTGTTTTTCTCAGGAGTTATAATTTTGAGAAAATTTTTTCAAAAATCATTCAAAGAGTTTGGTATTGTTGAAATTGCTTTTGTGGTTTTCTGGATAATTTATTTTCTTAAAGCTGTTTATAGCTTTCAAAATTACTTTTTTATTGAAAAAAATAATTCTCAAGAAATTGAGACGTACTTGAAAATTTTAGGTGTTACTTTTCTACCGTCTTTAGCTATTTTAAATCTTAAAAGGCAGGATTTTAATTTTAAAATATCTTTTAAGATTATCTTTTTTCTTGTTTTACTGGTACTTTTTCTAAATATACTGTTTGGAATTGAACATGATAAAAATGGAAGGTCTTCTGGATTTATGTCAATGTATCCTATTTCATTTGGATATTGGGGCGTAACTCTAGTTTTATTATCTCTGTACCAAATTTTATATAAAGTCATTTCGCAAAAATACTTTTTATATCTATCTTATTTGGGGGTAATCATAGGGTTAACTATTATTTATGCATCAGGAACTAGAAGTACATTGGTTGCAATTATTGTAGGAGCCTTTTTTTTATTTTATTCCAAAGGCATGAAAAAGATAATGTATAGTTTTACGATAGCCATTATTTTTGGAGTGATAGCTCTTCTTGTTTATAATCCACAGACGATTGGAAATAAAGCAAGTAGTTTTTTTACAAGAGTAACCCAAACAATTAAAACTGGGGATAGTTCTGGGAGGGAAGTTTTTTATGAACTAGCAATTCAAATTTTTAAACAAAATCCTATAATTGGAGGACGAATATTGTATGCTGATGGTATGTATCCTCACAATGTTTTTTTGGAAGTTTTAATGGCAACAGGTATTATAGGTTTTGTTGTTTATTTTATATTTTTCAAAGATTGTATTAA
>CAMLKV010000208.1 GCA_946480635.1 uncultured Flavobacterium sp. | reverse complement strand
GTTTTCGGGATTTAATACCCCAATTACGATACTTTAATTTTTTTTTTGTTCTTTTGCCCACCTAAATTGATATTTATAATGCAGAAATTTGACGCTATTCGACCATTTTATGATTCTGAAGTAAACGAAGCACTTCATGGAGTTGCCAATCATCCGATGATGAAAACCATGATGAATTTTACTTTTCCGGAATTAAATGATGAAGTCTGGAAAGAACAATTGAAGAAAACACATTCTATTCGTGATTTTCAATGCAATTTTATTTATCAGACAATCCAAAAAGTACTCGAAAAAAGTTCAGAAGGGCTTACGACTTCGGGTTTTGAGAAATTAGAAAAAAATACTCCTTATTTATTTATATCCAATCACCGTGATATTTTGCTGGATACGACTTTACTGAATGTTTGTCTTTTCGAACATGGTCTGGTCATGACGGCATCTGCAATAGGTGATAATTTAGTTAAAAAAGCGAAATTACTGGCAGAGTACATGGGGCAGTTACTGCTTCGCGAAAATCGTTCGGTTTGGATTGCACAGCGAGAAGGCCGTACGAAAGACGGAAATGACGAAACCAATCCCGGAGTTTTAAAAATGATCGGAATGGGTTCTGATGAAGCCAATATTATGGATTACTTTAAGAAATTAAAAATCGTTCCGGTATCCATTTCATACGAATATGATCCTACGGATGTTTTGAAAATGCCGCAGTTAATGGCAGAAGCCAATAACGAAGTTTACGTAAAAGATAAAAACGAGGATTTCATGACCATTTTAAGCGGGATCATGGGGACTAAAAAAAGAATCCATATTTCTGTTGGAGATGTTTTAGATACAGAAATCGATCAGATTGTGGCTGAAAACGATAATTCGAACAAACAAATTCAGGCTCTTGCACAGGTAATCGACGATTCTATTTTACAAAATTACCAATTATGGCCAACCAATTTTATTGCATACGATATCTTAAACGAAACCAATATCTATTCTCATTTATATAAAGAAAACGAGAAACAGCTTTTTGAGCGTCGTTTAGAGAAGCGAATAGGAACTGATAATGGCGTTGCAAGACAAGGATTTTTGGCCATGTATGCCAATCCTGTTGTGAGTAAATTGAAATATCAGGATGCCTTCTAAAGCTAAAATACTCTTAATCTACACCGGTGGAACCATCGGAATGAGCAAAGATTTTGAAACTGGAGCACTCAAGGCTTTTGATTTTGGAAAACTGCTTAAAAATATCCCCGAAATAAAACAACTGGATTGCGAAATCGAAACGGTTTCGTTTGCAGATCCAATTGATTCTTCGAACATGAATCCCGAAATGTGGGCTAAAATTGCCACTATTATCGAGGAAAATTATACCGCTTTTGACGGATTTGTCGTTTTGCATGGTTCAGATACCATGTCGTATTCGGCATCGGCATTGAGTTTTATGCTCGAAAATCTGGCTAAACCAGTTGTTTTTACTGGTTCGCAATTGCCAATTGGAGATTTGCGTACCGATGCCAAAGAAAACCTGATTACAGCGATTCAGATTGCTTCGCTTCAGGAAAACGGAAAACCGGTAATCAACGAAGTTTGTCTGTATTTTGAATACAAATTATACCGCGGAAACCGGACTTCAAAAGTAAATGCAGAACATTTCAGGGCTTTTACAGCGCCTAATTATCCTGAACTGGTAGAATCAGGTGTACACTTAAAATTAAACCGTCATTTATTTCTTCCTGTACAAACCGATGCAAAACTGATTGTCCATAAAAACCTGAACAATCATGTAGCCATTATAAAAATGTTTCCCGGAATGAGCGAAGTTGTTCTGGCTTCGATTTTGGCAACTACGGGTTTAAAAGGAATTGTGCTGGAAACCTATGGTTCCGGAAATGCGCCTACCGAAGACTGGTTTTTGAACCTGATCAAAAAAGCTATTCAAAACGGAATGCACATCGTAAATGTGACACAATGCTCAGGCGGAAGTGTCAATATGGGGCAATATGAAACCAGTACTGCTTTGAAATCTTTAGGTGTTATTTCAGGAAAAGATATTACTACGGAAGCAGCTATTACCAAATTGATGTATTTATTGGCGTACGATATTCCACAAAACGAATTCAAAACCATTTTCGAAACGGCTTTACGTGGCGAGATTTCGCTTTAGCCGATTTAATTTCGGGAAATACTGCAAGTATTGAAAGGATTTTATAAAAAATGCTTTTCTAACTCATTTTTTTTCATGTTATTTGCAAACCAAAATAGAGAGGTGTCCGAGTGGTTGAAGGAGCTAGCCTGGAAAGCTAGTATATGGGTAACTGTATCGAGGGTTCGAATCCCTTCCTCTCTGCAAAATAAAACCCCGCAATTTTATGAATGAAATTGCGGGGTTTTTGCTTTTATAATTATTATAACCAACAACTTTTAAATAAAAAGCTGCGGATTAATTTGTTTTAGGACAAAAGGCTGGCTTTACAGTCAAAAATGACAAGGGATGTAAAGCATTTATAACTTAATTTACCAAACGTAAGTTCCAACTGATCCTGCAGGTAGGATGGTAGAAACCGGTTTACTGGCGGCATTGATATTAAATGATTTCTGTACTCCGGTATTGTTCAGTACAATTACAACAATTTTATTGTCAGGCGTTTTGAAAGCAACATTAGGAAGTTCTACAGAGGTATTGGATTCTATGCGGATAGAACCGGTTGGTACAAATTTAGAAGCATGAGCAATAATATAATAAGCCGAATTTCTAACTACATTACTACCGTTTATTGTAATGGCTCCAAGACATTCTGTACAACCGCCGGGCGTATGAGGATTATTGTTTGGATCTGCGGCTAAATTCCATTCCAAAACAGTTTTACTCCAGTTTCTTGGCGCACCAATTACCAATTCCCTGAAATGCCATTTGATATCATCCGGAAAATTTCCCGGTGCCTGAACCCACTGTTCTGTGAAATACACATTTTTATCAGGTTGTGCATTATGAACCTGGCTCATATTGTTAATCTGTCCGGCATAAAGGTGGAACGCTGAACCGTCAATAAAGATTTTTGCCGCAGCATCATTAAGAATAGAAATTGGGTAATTTACATTATCAAGATTGTGATCAAATAAGATAATTTTTGTAGCAATGTTATTCGTCTGAAAAGCCGGTCCTAAATTATTTTTGATAAAATCCCTTTGCTGCGGAGCAGTCATAACCATGCTTGGATTGTTATGAGGGTTTTCAGGCTCGTTCTGAATTGTTATTGCATCAATTGCAATTCCGTTTGCCTGCATCGCCTGAATGTATTTTACCAAATAAGTCGCATACGACGCATAGTAAGCTGGTGTTAATGATCCTCCAATACTTGATCCGTTTGTTTTCATCCAGGTTGGCGGTGTCCATGGCGTTGCTAATATTTTTACATTTGGATTGATCGTCTTAATCTGTTTTAAAACCGGAATTAAATGCGTTAAATCCGGTGCAATTGAAAAGTTGGTCTGATTTACATCAGTCTGACCTGCAGGCAAATCATTGTAGGTAAATACAGTTGCATCCAAATCTGAAGCACCAACACTAATCCTTAAATAACTTACGCCAATACTGTTTTCATCCTGACCAAATAATTCCTGCAATAAACTATTTTTAGCAGATTGCGACATATTGTTAATTAGCATGGCGCTTCCGCCTGTCAGCGTATAACCAAATCCGTCCATTTGCTGATAGGTCGTACCTTCATTCACATTAATTGTAAAATTATTGTTGGTACTCAAAGGCGTTATTCCGTTCGTTTGTAATTGGAGTAAACTGCTTTTAGACGGAGTTGTCAGATAAAATTTAGCTTCAGTAGTTCCGGCAACCGGTGGTGCATAATTAGGCATGTCTTTGTTATCGCAGCTATTTTGTAAAAAAACAAACGAAGCGAATAGTATAATTTTTAAAGATGTCATTACTTTATTTGATATCATGGTTATGTATATTTATTGTGAAATGTATTCGTAAGTTCCGGACTGATAGGTGCTGTTCAATGTTATAGTAACCTTGTAGCTTCCTGTTGTCGTTACACTTTTAAGATTGGAACCGCCTGAGCCATTAACAAGATTTCCTGTCATGGTATTAGGAGTTGAAGAACCCAGATCAAAATCCCACGGACTGATGAATTTCATGTCATAATTGGCATTTAATGTTCTTGTTGTCGTGTATTTATTTGGATGCTGGTACGTCATCGTATATTCATCCCTGTTGTCGTAAACCTGCCAGTGGAATAATTTAAAGTTGTAATAAGTCCAGTTAACTCTCGCCTGGCTGAAATCAATACTTAATTTTAAACCTCTGTCACTTCCCACTTTTATTGAAGCATTACCGGTGTTTAAAGCATTTAAACCTGTAACCTTATCGCCATCAGGTGAACTTGAAACTCCAAGCTGTCCGTTTACGGAATAACTTGTTCCGGAACCATTTGCCTGTGTATTCAACGTATAATTGACAGACGATTGCAGCGGAATAAAGTTAGGAGAACTGAATGTATCTCCCTCTTTAGTAAACTGCTGTATCGAAACTCCGTTTGCCAAAAGGTATAGTTCGTTTGGAGTAGGAATGTTAACAGGAACAGTATTGTCAATTTCTACGGTGTAAGTGTATCCTGTTGCAGAAAGATTTAAGGTTACAAAGTAATTTCCAACAACTGTAGAATTTAAATCCTGAACCGATGCGCCTTGTGCTGCAGCCTGTGTTTCCATAATTACCTTATTGGCAGAACCCACTACTTTTTTAAGTAAATAATCCCAGTTTCCGTTAGCTCTGAAAACAAAATTTCCAGGATTTACAAGCGTAAGTGAAGCCTTCCAGATTCCGCCACCCTGATACGTTAACGGCTGATCGCCACCCCAGCCACCACTGATTGGATCTCCTACAACGCTCCATTTGTCAATTTTTAATAAACTGTAGGTGTTGTTGTCAAGGTTTACTGATATTCTGTATTGTCCTGATTCTTTAACCGTA
>CAMLKV010000207.1 GCA_946480635.1 uncultured Flavobacterium sp. | reverse complement strand
GTTTTTTTGCTCTTTTTCTATGTTTTTAAGAATAGTTATGTCACGTGCAATAGCTGCATATCCAATCACTTTTCCATCTGTATTACGAGATAAAGAAACTTTTTGAGATACCCATAATTTCTCTCCTGTTTTTTTAAGTACTGGGAATTCTAAAAAAGGGATTTCATCACTATCTAAAGAAGTACTTGTATAAAATTGAACAACTTGCTCTGCGTAATCTGGATGAATAAACGATGAAAAATGCTTCCCTATATATTCTTCTCTGGAGAATCCTAAAAGTTTTTCGGTGAACTTATTAATAAAGGTGAAATATCCTCTAATATCTGTTTCATAAATCATATCTGAGGCAGACTCAATTAGCTTTTTATATTGATTTTGAACTTCAACCTGTTCAGTAACATCTTGCCCAATACCCACATATAAATCATCAGAATATTTAGAGTCTTTCCATTGAATAAATTTATAGCTTCCATCTTTACATTTTAATTTTCTTATATAAAGCGCATCACTAATTTTATAATTAATAGTTGAAAATTCTCCATCCTCTGTCAATAACCAATAATTCATTCCTTTAACTTCATCTACATTATATCCTAGAATTTGTTGAATGGTTTCACTACAATAAACAACTTCTCCTTTTTTATTTACAGCCAAAACAAGTGAAGTACCTTTATTTACAATATTATCAGCAAATAAAAATTTATCCTTTGCATTTAAGTTAACAATGTATCTAACTTGATTGAGTATTGCAATTATAAAACAGCTATATAAGAAAGCTACCATTACTTCTCTCGAAATTGCATTAGAAGTATAAAGCGCTATGATAAGCCCAAAAACTAAGAAAACATAAAACCAATAATATCTTATTGATTTAAAGACACTATAAGAAAGAAAAAAAGCAACTAAGAAATCAAGGAATGCTGCAATATTACTTGGAAACAGTATCATTTTCCTAACTGTTTCTACTGCGTAAATAAAGAGAAATAGTGCAAATAAATACCTTAAATTATTTTGTATTACTTTAATTTTTTTACTCAGAAAATAAACCCCAATAAGAACAATACCAACTAATATGTTAAATTGAAGTGACTCTACTTCTCTAACATTTGTAATTTCAATAATAAAATCAATTAAAGGAATTAAAATTCCTAGAAAAAGAAAATACAAACCAAATTGCTCATTTGAAGAGTCAGCTTCAGCATAATTTTTTACAAAATCTTTGTTGTATTTAGCTGTTCTGCTAAAAATCAAGGAAATTATCATGTAAATAATTGCAATTCCACCTAAAATAAACCACCAACTTAAGTAAAATGGTTTTTCAATTTTAAAAGAATAACTTGAAATAGGACTGATTGGTTGACCAATATTATCAACAACCCTTACTTTAAACACATAGTTTCCAAAACTTAAATTTGAATAATTAATTGACCTTTGTTGAGTTGGTTTAGACCATTGAGTCTTTTCTAAGCCTTCAAGTTTATAAGAATACAATGCATTTTTAGATATATTATTGTTTATTGTCAGATAACTGAAAGTCAAATCATCATCATCAACATCAAATGCATAATCAGCTGGTGGTAAGTTATCCCAATGATTTTTATTTGTATCCCATTTTCTAGATTCATTAAATAAAGTAAGTCCAGTGATTCTTACTTTTATGTTTTCATTAAAATTTGTATTATAGCTTGCTAAACATTGGTACAATCCTTTTACAGTTGCTAAATAAATATCTCCCTCTTCATCTTTAAATTGAGCTCTCATATTAGTTTCTAGCCCTGTAAATCCATTTTTAGAATTGTAATTGTTTATGTAAACAATTTTGCCTTCCTCACTCACTTTTACCTTTGCCAATCCAAAATTTGTACCTATCAAAAGATCACCATCATTATTAGCAATGAGTGTATAAATTAGTGTAGACAATAGACCATCTTTTTCAGTATAGGCTTTCTTCTTAAATTTTTTATCAACTAGAAGTAGCTTTTTGTCTCCAGAAAACCAAAAATTTCCATGACTGTCTTTAGTTCCTACTGATATTACATCAGCAATTATTTTTTTAGTTAAATAAAATTGACCTTTTATCTTTTTTAAAATGAATAATCCATCACTGGTTCCTAAATACCAATTATCATTACTTAGTTCTACTATTGTTGAAACATTATCGCTAAAATTTTTATTCCCTTTGATTCTATATAAAAACCTAAAGTCCTTATCTAAAATAAATAATCCATGCCCAAAGGTTCCTACAAAATATTCTCCATCTTTATTTTGAAATAAAGAAGTTACTTTTAAATCTTTATTGTTAATTTTCTTAAATCAATCTTTCTAATTCCACCATTTTCAAGTATTGCCAACCCTTCTTTACAGCCTAAAACTGATTTTTTACTATTGTTGACAAAACCAACATTTGAATTTTCAATAGGAAGTTTTCTTATTAATCTAATATCATCGGTACTATTAAAAAGTACTTCATTTACAAACTTTTTGTCTTGAGAAAAGTATATCTTGTCATTGTTTTTAAAAACGCAAAAAGCAGAAGGTGAGCTTAGCGCTTCTATATTGGCAAAACTTATAAATTGCTGTGGAGATGTAACAAAAAGTCCAGTGGCACTTGTAGCAATATAAAGATTTTTGGTTTTATCTTGAAAAAATGAATTAACCAGATCCCCATTAAAACCATTAGATTTATCAAAAAAGACATTAAAACTTCCATGACTAAGGCAAACTCCTTTGGTATCATAACTACTCAACCATTTACTCCCTCGCTTAGTCACATATATATTCTTAAGAGAAAAAGGTTTACCATTATCATCTTTAATTATTTCAGGTTCTGACAATTTTCCTTTATCAAATGTAAAAAGTTCAGCTTTATCTGTACCAATAAATATTTTGCCAGTTACACTTTTACTTAAGGTAGTTTTTCCATGTATTATTTCACGAAAGAACGGAACAAGTTTATTGTTTTCAAAAATTAAAACACCTTCATTAGTTGCCAATAAAATTTTATCGTTTTCTAAATCAACAGCAGCATTGATTTGATCAATCGATTTACTATACCTATAAAGAGAGGCTACTTTAGTGCTTGATGTAATTAAAAACAATTCATTAGGAGTAATAGCTACAACTCCTTTTTTAGTTTTAATAACCTTAAAAACTAGATTTGAAGTTTTATCATCAGTTTTAACTTTAGAAAAATGCAATCCATCATATACAAACACACCACCATATTTGGTTGCAATGATTAAATTTCCTTTATAATCTTCAGTAATATCAGTAATAAATTCACCAGATAATCCTTTGTTACGATCAAAAATTTCATAATTAACACCGTCAAATTTAACAAGCCCTCCACCGTCAGTTCCAATCCATAAATAATCTCTACTGTCTTGAAAAACAGCATTAATATTTGCTGAAGGTAACCCATCTTCTTGATCTATGCGTCTAAAATCATATATCTGACCAGATATATGAATGGTAACAAAATACAGAATTATAAAGTAGAAGTACTTTTTAAGCATCAACGTATTTTTGATAGAATAATTATAGCCAACCTTTAAAGTTATAGAGAAATTTGTTAAAAAACTAGATTTTTCAAAAATAATCAACCTTTATTTTTCTCTTCAATCCATTTTGACATAAATTTTGTCGAAGCAAACTGATTTTGAAGTAATAACTTTCCAATAAAATTATTAGATCTATGATTAGATATGGTAATGATCAACTCATCAATTTTGCTTTTAAAATCTTTACTGTAAATCTCTTTACAAAACTTTTCAAGCAAAACATCCTTTGATTTAAGTTGCATTTCATTCCAAAAACTTTTATTCATATACAACTCAATCGCTTTATTACAATATTCTAATGAATCATCAGTAACAAAGCCATTCCATTCATTAGAAGTAACTATTCCTTCAGAACCTATAGATGTTGTTACACTTGGCGTTCCAACTTGCATAGCTTCTAGAAGTTTACCTTTTATTCCTGCACCAAAACGTAATGGAGCCAATAAAACTCTAGCATTCTCAATAACTTCTAAAGCGTTATTTGCTCTCCCTTTAATCAAAAAACCCTCTTTCTCATTGTGTAATTGTTGCACTTTTTGAGATGGATAAGCTCCATAGATATTTAAATTTGCATCAGGAATATTTTTTTTAATTGATGACCACAGTGATTTCAATTGCAGAACAGCATCATAATTAGGTTCATGTAGAAAATTACCTATGAAAACAAAGTCTTTTCTTTCTTCAAAAGATTTAAAACTTTTTTTAGGCACAAAAAACATCGGTAAATAGAACAACAATGAAGAATCTATTTTGAAAACATCCTGCAAAACATTCATTTCAAAATCAGAAACCATTAACGATACATCGCAACGATAAATACTTGCAATTTCTCTTTTAGCGGTTTCTTCTTCCAGTAAATTTTCTAACTCAAATTGTTGATTTTTCTTAATGGCCTTTTGTCTTGCATAACGTAGACAATGTAAATCTTCGGTATCCAAAATTCGAATTGCATTTGGGCAATTTTCTACCACTCTCCATCCAAATTGTTCTTCAGAAATAAATCTATCAAACAAAACTATATCAGGCTTTAAAGTACTTATATATAAATCAAAACTTGAACTATTTAATTCAATATTTTTCTTTTCAACATTAATGGAATTTAAGTCAAAAGAAAAATCAGTTTCTTGGGCCGAAGACGCAAAAATTACTTTATAGTCTTGCTCTTGAAACAATTCTATTAACTGCAACATTCTGGTTCCGGCAGCAGAAGAATTTGGTTCCGGAAAAACTAAACCTATAACTAAGAGTGTTTTCAAAAAATATATTTTTTAAACAAAAATAGATATAAATCATAAATCGCAAATAAAATGTAATTTTGCACTTCAATCTTGAAATCATGTTAGGATTAAAATTAAAAACAGACCCTAGATGGGTTAACATTGCAGAAGATAATTTAGGCGAAATTTTATCGGATCACGCTTG
>CAMLKV010000206.1 GCA_946480635.1 uncultured Flavobacterium sp. | reverse complement strand
TGTTTTTTATGGTATGAGCGGAGGTGATCCAGTACATATTGACCCAAGAATGCTAATGGATACCAGCAAAACATTAACAGGAGGTGATTTATGGAGCTATTTAAAATCAAAAGAAGAAAGAAATAATAGAGCACAAAAATTATTTTCGGTTATTTTAAATGGTGAAATAAAAATTAAAGAACCTGTACCTTTCAAGCTTTCAGAAGGCAGACAAGCACATGATTATTTAGAAAAGGGAAAAAGTTCGAGTAAAGTATTATTAATTCCATAAAATGAAAGGTTATCTCACAATAGGACTGCTTATCTTGTCAAATATCTTCATGACATTGGCATGGTATGGTCATTTAAAATTTAAAGAGCTCAAATGGTTTGAGAACGCGGGTCTGATCACAATTGTTTTAATTAGTTGGGGGTTAGCTTTATTTGAATATTGCTTTCAGGTTCCAGCAAACAAAATAGGTTTTCAAGGCAATGGAGGCCCTTTTTCCTTATTACAATTAAAGATTATTCAAGAAGTTATTACACTAATTGTTTTTGTAATTTTTTCGATGATTTTCTTTAAGAACGAATCCTTTAGATGGAATCATGCTGTAGGGATGTGTTTCTTGGTTTTAGCTGTGTATTTTATTTTTAAAAAATAATCGTATGAGGTATTTAATTGCATTTGCAGGAGCAATTTTACTATTGAGTTGCCAAAAAGAAACTTCCAAAGAAGACATAATCGCGATTGAGAAGCAATTTGAAAAAAAATGCAAGGGATCAGGAATTGCAATCGCTTTTTATGAATTTGCTGCAGATGATGCAGTTATTAAAAGAGAAAATGATTCTCTCATCAAGGGAAAAGAAGCCATTAAAAATTATTATAGCAACCCAAAATATTCAAAAGCAACTGTGACTTGGAAACCAGATTTCATCAACGTTTCCGATGATGGAACAATGGCTTATACTTACGGGAAATATGTTTGGACAGCAAGCGACTCATTAGGCAGCAAAAAAGAATTTAAAGGTGTTTTCCATACCGTTTGGAAAAAACAAAAAGATGGGAACTGGAAATATGTTTGGGATTAAAAAAATATAGTATGAAGAAGTATTTTATTCAAAAATCGCCTTTTGTAGTTCCTACAACTGACGGAAAAGTGATCGAAGAACATCACGGACTTGCAACAACCAATAATAGCGAAATTTCAATCGCACATATGATTGCACCTCCAGGTTGGAGCGAACCTTTTCAAACTCCTGAATTTGACGAATACACTTACATCATAAAAGGAAAAAAACAATTTATTATTGAAGGCGAAACGGTAATACTTGAAGCTGGTCAATCAATTAAGATTGAAAAAAACACCCGAGTTCAATATTCAAATCCTTTTGATGAAACCTGTGAATACATTGCTATTTGCAAACCAGCGTTTAGTATGGATTTAGTGCATCGAGAAGAATTGTAATTCATTTTAAATAGAACATAAAAAAACGCAAAGCAAAGCTTTGCGTTTTTTTATTAATGTACTTTTGAACTTAAGAGTGATATTATTTTTTCTTCGACTTCTTCACTGTCCCAATTCGATTCTATTTCAGGAAGAGACATTACTTCTTCCATAATTTTATTTTGAAAATCACCAATTGCCAAAGCTTCAGAATAAGGTTGCGTACTGAAAGTAACTCTACTGTATAATGGCATCCATTTTTCAGGGTGCTTATCAGAAAACCATTTTTCAATTTTCTTTTGTAGTAAAAACTTCTCATCAGCAGTTTTTGTGCTCATTTCGATGAAGTTTCTCAAGGAGAGTTCTGCAATTGCGTCTGCATTTGGCTTACGTGATTTTTCGTATGATTTAAAAATTGCTCCCCAATCGTCACCGTATTTTTTAATCATTTGAATCAAAATAGTAATATCTTCGAAACCAACATTCATTCCTTGACCATAAAACGGAACAATAGCATGAGCAGCGTCACCAATCAATGCAATATTGTTTTCATGTGTCCAAGGAAAACACTTCATCATCACTAAATAACTAGTTGGATTCTTGAAAAAATCCTGAACCAAATCTGGAATCACTTCTTTGGTGTCTGGAAAATATTCGGCAAAGAAATTAACCAAATCCTTTTCTTCTTTTAAAGCTTCAAAAGAATTTTCTCCTTCGAAAGGCATAAACAACGTACAAGTAAAACTTCCGTCGAGATTTGCCAAAGCCATCAACATAAATTGCCCACGTGGCCAAATATGTAAAGAGTTTTTGTCTATTTTATGTGTTCCATCTGGATTAGCAGGAATGTGCAATTCTTTATAGCCAATTTTCATGAACTCCTGCGAATAGTCAAACATACTTTGACGTTGCATTCGATGACGGATTCTTGAAAAAGCACCATCGGCACCAAAAACCTTATCATATTTTAATTCGGTCCATTCTCCTCTTTCAGTTTCTCCAATGTGTAGTGTAGCATCTGCAAGAGTTACATCCCAAATTTTATGCTCAAATTTAAATTCAACTCCAGCTTGTTCAGCCAAATCAATCATTTTTCTATTTAAAACCCCTCGCGAAAGTGAAAAAATAGCCTCCCCATCTTTTCCGTAGTTTTGGTAATTCAATTTTCCATCTTTTAAATGTATAGCTCTTTTGTCTACAGGAATTCCAATTTTTCGGATTTCATCATCAATACCAATGTCTTCCAATGCTTTCCACCCGCGATTTGACATCACAAGATTTATTGAACGTCCCGAAAATTCAACAGTTCTAATATCAGGACTACGATCAAAAACATGTACCGTATGCCCCATTTTTTTTAAATAGATTGCCAATAATGTTCCAACTAATCCAGAACCAATTACAGCAATTTTTTGAGGAGTTTGCATTTATTATTCTATAAGCAGTTGTGCAAATTTAAGGTTTTAAGCCTAACAGCACATTTATTTTATAATTATTTGACTTTGAATACAAGTTTTGTTGATGAATCCTCAATTTCCTTCTTATTCATCTTCATCTTTCTAAACTTTCCATCTATATACATTTGAGCCTGATTATTATAATGTTTACTCATAGGATTTCCCGATTGCCCTGTTGGTAAAATACTCCACGAGTTTTCTATATCACTAAAATCAATCACTCTTCTGGTCGAAGGTCCTGCAGATACTTCATATGATTCAGCATCAGTATAATAATACATAACATTGTTGATTACTTCATTAGCACCTGGAGCCTCAAAAAGTCCAACATTAAATAACGGACGCAATAAAGCAACCTGACCTATTGGGTGTTTATATTCTACTTTATGCACTCGACCCCAATTCCATGTTGAAACATCATTTCCTAATTGAGTTGTCAAATTCGCAATAGTTTCTTTGAAAGATTTCGTTAAAATTTCCTCACGACTTTCTTTCTTTGCTTTAGTTGTCACATCATCCCACCACAATGAACTTTCAATTTTAGACTGATTGTCTATGCATTGCTTCATGGCGTGAGTTTTCATGAATTGCTTGAAAGCTAGTTCACCCATTTCATCTTTAAATGTATTTTTAAAATAGAAATAGATTAATTTATTGTAAATCGTTGGAGCAACATCGGAAGTATTATTACTACCCTTCCATTGAGATAATTGTTGCAACGCTTGCTTTTCAGTTTCTGAAAATTCTTTATTATTAATCCAAGAAACGAAATTATGAGCCACATTCGCACTTACTGAAGAGGTATTGTCATAAATCATTTTAGAAACTTCCTCTTTTGTCCAATTGCTTTTTGCTTCTAATAAAGTCGAAATTCGTTTCGCCCTGTCTTCTGGCAAATAATAACCAGGATACTCATAACCATCAATGGCTTCTGGCATATTGTTGGCAGAATACACATAGTCCCATTGCGGATTTACTGCTTTTGGATTTTTAGCAAAATCGAGATATTCTACTTTATCGTCAACACCATTTGTTCCACTTAAAATATAATTTGAATTAACACCTTTTTGAAACTTGTACAATTTTCCTGAAGTCTGCCATGCAATATTATTTTTAGCATCACCATACATAATATTCAAACCTGGCGCGGATATATAAGAAACACCCTTTTGAAAATCACTCAAATTCTTAGAATGACTCAATGAGTACACCGCATCCAATATTTTATTTTCTTCGTGCGTATAAATCCATTTGAAAGTCACTGGTTGTTTTGGATTAAAATCATCAAGAATTCCGTTCATTACCGCGCCATGATTTGTCTCCTTAATTTTTAAAACCACCGAAGAACTATCTTTAACTTTTATTTCTTTAGTTCTTACTTTAAAATCTGTAAATCCATTAATTGATTTATACTGATTATCATTAGAAGGATTTATTTCTTCCTGATAAAAGTCAGCATCATCATTCTCAAACATCGTTAAACCATAGGCATATTGTCTGTTATGCCCTAACAATGGATAAGGAGTTCCTGCTAGATAATAACCATATATTTCATGCTCAGGGGTTACAATATGTGCCTCATACCATGTTCCAGGTTGTGAATAAGCAATATGTGGATCATTAGCAAAAAGCACTTTCCCTGTTGAAGTTTTTTTAGGTGCTATTACCCAACTATTACTACCTATGAACGGAGGAAAAGGGGATTTATCAAGCAAATTTGCCACAGCAATTGAAGCCTCAATAAACTGTTCTTGTGTTTTAGAGTCTGTAGTTTTAATTTTTGTTGTATTATAAGAACCGTCAACACCTAATTCCTTTAAATAATTTTCTCCAAGTTTATTTCTTAAATCAGTTAAAACTGGATCCGTTTTTTGAGCACAGGCAAAACTAAAAGCCATATAGCCAAAAATATTATACACGTCTTTTAACGTAAAAGGTTTTTTCTCTATTCCAAGCAAAGTAAATTCGATAGGTGTTTTGCCGTTTTCCAGATACTGATTTATCCCGTCCAAATAAGCCATTGCCAGTTGATATGACTTACTATCTTTATCTAATTTAGCTATGGCTTGTTCCGAATTTTCATCGATACCTAAGGCTAAAAAAA
>CAMLKV010000205.1 GCA_946480635.1 uncultured Flavobacterium sp. | reverse complement strand
AAGCTGCTACAAATGCGATTAACCTGATAATTAACAATTCTGAAAAAGAAGATTTAGTTACAGAAATGACAAAAATTGCTATTGAAGAAATGGATCATTTTAGAATGGTTCACGATATTATTAAAGCAAGAGGTTTTGAGTTTACACGTGAGCGTAAGGACGATTATGTAGGTTTACTGACTAAATTTTTAAAAAAAGATGGCAGCAGAGATCAATCAATGATAGATCGTTTACTTTTTGCTGCCATGATTGAAGCTAGAAGTTGTGAACGTTTTAAGGTACTTTCCGAAAACATAAATGACGAAGAATTATCTACATTTTATCGTGAACTAATGATATCTGAAGCAAATCATTACACAACATTCTTAAATTTTGCTAGAAAATATGGTGAAAGAGAATATGTTGACAATCGTTGGAAACAATGGATTGAATACGAAGAAAGCATTATTGTAAATTTTGGAAAAAAAGAGACTATTCATGGATAATATTTTAAAGCGTTCAAATTTGAACGCTTTTTTTGTAACATTTTTTTCAATCGAAACTCTAATCAATTAAACTTAAAAACTAAAAAAATGCAAGCACACGAAATAGATTACCATATTTATGGTGAAGAAATGCAATATGTAGAAATTGAACTTGATCCTCAAGAAGTGGTTGTGGCCGAAGCAGGAAGCTTTATGATGATGGATAACGGAATCAAAATGGAAACAATTTTTGGTGATGGTTCTGCACAACAATCTGGAGTCTTAGGAAAGCTTTTAAATGCTGGAAAAAGAATGCTTACTGGTGAGAGTCTATTCATGACTGCATACCAGAACCAAGAATCTGGAAAGAAAAAAGTATCTTTTGCTGCTCCATATCCGGGAAAAATTGTTGCTATTGATTTAATGAAATACGGAGGAAAATTTATCTGTCAGAAAGATTCATTTCTTTGTGCAGCTAAAGGTGTATCTGTAGGAATAGAATTTTCTAAAAAATTAGGGAGAGGATTGTTTGGTGGAGAAGGTTTCATTATGCAAAAAATTGAAGGTGACGGAATGGCTTTTGTACATTCAGGAGGAACTCTTGCACGCAAAGAATTACAGCCAGGAGAAGCTTTAAAAGTAGATACTGGATGTATTGTAGGTTTTACTAAAGATGTAGATTACGATATCGAATTCATTGGTGGAATTAAAAACACTTTATTTGGTGGCGAAGGAATGTTTTATGCAACATTAAGAGGTCCTGGAGTAGTTTATATTCAATCGTTACCTTTTAGTCGTTTAGCTGGAAGAATTATAATGGCTTCTGGAATGACTGGTGGAAAAGAAGAAGGAAGCTTACTTGGTGGATTAGGGGGCTTACTCGACGGTGATAATAGATTTTAATAAAAAAGCGACCAAATGGTCGCTTTTTTATTATTTATAAATTCTTAATCTTTTTCCCACTTCCCTACTACCGAAGTTGCTAAAGCATTACCTAAAACATTTGTCGCACTTCTAAACATATCACAAAAATGGTCGATTGGTAAAATTAAAGCGATTCCTTCAACCGGAATATCAAACATACCACAAGTAGCAGCCACAACGACTAAACTTGCTCTTGGTACACCGGCAATTCCTTTACTAGTTAACATTAATACAATTAACATTGTCATTTGTGTCCCTAAATCTAAATGAACCCCATAGGCCTGAGCAATAAAAATGCTGGCAAAAGTCATATACATCATACTTCCATCTAAATTGAAAGAATATCCCAAAGGAAGCATAAATGATACAATCTTATCTTTTACTCCGAAACGTTCCAATTCTTCAGTCAACTTAGGAAATACAGCTTCACTACTTGTTGTACCAAAAGCAATCACTAAAGGTGATATGATATGCTTAAGCAAAACAGTCATTCTTGATCTCAAGAACAAATAACCTATCAACAATAAAACTATCCAAAGCGAAGAAATTCCAACTAAGAAAGAACCAAAATATTTAGCATAAGTTAATAACAGCTCTCCTAAATCTCTAATTGCAAAAACTCCAGCAATAGCTCCAAAAACCCCAAGTGGAGCAAACTTCATTACATAGTTTACCATTTTTAAAATGATATGTGAAGTCTTATCTAAAGCATTGATAACTGGCTTTGTATAATCTCCTAAAGAAGCAGCTGCCAAACCAAAAAAGATTGAAAATATTACAATTTGTAAAATTTCATTGGTTGCCATTGCTTCTACCACACTTTTAGGTATGATATGTTCTACGAAATTTTGTGCAGAAAAATTTTGAGTTTTTTCAGTTACTTCTGTTGCAGCAGAAACGTCTACTCCACTTAAATTTAATCCTGTTCCAGGTTCTAAAATATTTACCCAAAACATTCCAATTAAAAGTGAAATTAAAGAAGCTGTTAAAAACCAACCAAGTGCTTTCCCGCCAATTCTTCCAACAGCCTTAATATCTCCTAATTTAGCAATTCCAACAACCAACGTAGTAAATACAAGAGGAGAAATAATCATTTGTACCAAACGAATGAATATTGTTGCTAACATTTTTATATATCCGCTAAACTCCTTTGCTATATCAGCTGAATAATTATTGTGAATAAAAATTCCTAGTGCAGCACCAAGAATCATGGCAACTAAAATTTGTACAGTTAAATTTGAAAAAAGTGATTTTTTTTCGGTTGGTGTATTAGTAATTTCCATTATTTAGTTTGATAGATTTTGTTTAGTAAAAAATAATCAGCGATGACAAGTGCTGCCATAGCTTCTACAATGGGAACAGCACGAGGGACCACACAAGGATCATGACGCCCTTTTCCTTGTTGTTCTATAATTTCTCCTTTATTTGTTAATACTTCTTGTTTTTGAAGCAAAGTAGCCACAGGTTTAAAGGCAACCTTGAAATAAATATCCATTCCGTTACTTATTCCTCCTTGAATACCTCCAGAAAGATTTGACTTAGTAGTCCCATCAGAATTAAATGAATCGTTGTGTTCGCTCCCTTTCATTTTTGCACTGCAAAATCCACCACCATATTCAAAGCCATGAACTGCATTTATTGAAAGCATTGCTTTACCCAACTCGGCATGTAATTTATCAAAAACTGGTTCTCCAAGACCAATTGGTACATTTCGAATAACGCAAGTTATTGTTCCACCAACTGTATCGCCTTGTTTTTTAATTTCTTTGATGTATGCTTCCATTTTTTGAGCCGAAGCTTCATCAGGACAACGTACAGGATTTGATTCTATTTTTGAAAAATCTAAATCTTGATAAGGTTTATCAATAAATATCTCTCCAACAGAAGAAACAAAAGCGTTTATTTTAATATCAGGAATAACTTGCTTAGCAACAGCACCAGCCACTACTCTACTCGCCGTTTCACGTGCAGAACTTCTACCTCCGCCACGATAATCTCGAATTCCATACTTTTTTTCGTACACATAATCAGCATGACTAGGTCGATATGTATCTTTTATGTGTGAATAATCATCAGATTTTTGATTGGTATTTGGAACAATAAAACCAATAGGTGTTCCTGTTGTTTTTCCTTCAAAAAGTCCTGATAAAAATTGAACTTCATCCTCTTCTTTACGTTGTGTAACAATTGAAGATTGGCCTGGTTTACGACGCTGCATTTCATTTTGAATTGCATCAAAATCTATTGTGATTCCTGCAGGACAACCGTCTATAATTCCGCCTAAAGCTTCTCCGTGAGATTCTCCAAAAGTGGTTATTTTAAAAAGGTTTCCGAAACTGTTTCCTGCCATTTTTAGTAGTTTGAAACAAATGTAAGATTAATGTTGAAAGATTAAAAGTTAAATATTGAAAACTTAAAAGAGTGACCATGATTTCTTAACGATTACTTCCTGATTAATTAATATCAGAGTTTTTTATTTGCTAAACTTCAAATTAATCTAGATTTTGAAAAAAAGAAAAGTTGAACTCGTTGTAATATCAGACATTCACTTAGGTACATACGGATGTCATGCAAAAGAATTATCCAACTATTTATCGACAATTAAACCAAAAACACTTGTGTTAAATGGTGACATAATTGATATTTGGCAATTTAGAAAATCATACTTTCCAAAGGCACATTTACAAGTCATAAAAAAAATAATCACTATGGCTTCTAAAGGAACAAAAGTGTACTACATCACTGGTAATCACGATGAGGCACTTAGAAAGTTTAGTGATACTTTTATGGGTAATTTTTCATTATTAGACAAACTTGTTCTTGATTTAGATGGGAAAAAAACATGGATTTTTCATGGTGATGTTTTTGATGCTTCTGTCCAGCATTCTAAATGGATTGCCAAACTTGGTGGTTTTGGTTATGATTATCTTATTTTAATAAACCGATTTATAAATTGGTGTTTACATAAAATGGGCAGAGAATCGTACTCATTTTCAAAAAAAATAAAAGCAAGTGTAAAAAAAGCAGTAAAATTTATAAACGACTTTGAAACTACTGCCACCGATTTAGCAATTGACAAAAATTACGATTATGTTGTTTGCGGACATATTCATGAACCAAAAATCAAGGAGGTTGAAAATAAATTTGGAAAAACTATCTATTTAAATTCTGGTGATTGGATAGAGAATCTTACTTGCTTAGAATACAACAATAAAAGATGGAAACTTTTTAAGTATCAAGATAGTACAATTTCAAATTTAGAAAATGAAGAAGAGAATTTGTTTGAAATGGAGAATTTAATAAGTACAATCCAGATTTAAAACAAAAAAAATTTATCAATTAGTATAATATTTGTATATTTATTTTCGTTAAACGTTAAACAAAATTTTTAACTATGAAAAAAATATTTTTATCTGTCTTTATGATTTTAGGGTTAGCTCTTAACTCTCAGGCTCAGGAAAAAAATGCAATTGGTATTCGATTAGGTGATAATGATGGGTTTGGAGGAGAAGTTTCTTACCAAAGATATTTATCAAAATCAAATCGCCTTGAATTAGACTTAGGATTTAGAAGTTTAAATAACGGTCGTTATAATTATGACTATAATGCTG
>CAMLKV010000204.1 GCA_946480635.1 uncultured Flavobacterium sp. | reverse complement strand
AAATCATTTGGTTTCGAAATAATTTGCGAACGCATGATGCTGCTTTTTGGAATTATATAAAAGAAACAGATGATGTGATTGCGATTTATTGCCTCGAACCTGAATGGTTACAAGATACAGCTTTTGGTTGGAGAAAAATGGAAGTATTTCGAGTGAAATTCTTATTAGAAACAATCGCCGATTTGCAACAAAGTTTAGCCAAATCAGGGATATCTTTTTATTTTTTTCAAGAATCAGCTTCAACTATTTTACCTCAAATTCATTCTGTTTTTCCTTTTGAAACAATTATTACACAATATGAATGGACTTCAGAAGAAGTGCAAATTGAAGAAAAGATTAAAAAAGAATTACCAGATGTTAAATGGATTGCTACTTATGACCAATTTCTAATAGATCCAAATGACCTGCCTTTCTCAATAGAAAACCTACCAGATGTCTTTACAACTTACCGAAAAAAAGTGGAACAAAAATGGTCGGTTAAACCAATTGTTTTAAAGCCAAAAGCACTATGGAAAACAATTGGTTTGCCTTTTAATACTATAATTCCAAAAATAGAAGAACTTGGTTACGAACCCATTGTTGTAGATGAGCGTACGGCATTTCCTTGTAAAGGAGGAGAGACTGAAGCACTTTCTCATTTAAAAAAATACATTTGGGAGCATCAGCAAATTAGTACCTATAAAGAAACGAGAAATGAATTGATTGGTATTCAGTATAGTACTAAGTTTTCGCCTTGGTTGGCCAATGGTTCTTTATCAGTAAAAACTATTTATTGGGAAATAAGAAAGTTTGAAGAGGAAGTGTTAGAAAATGATTCAACTTATTGGGTGTTATTCGAACTGCTTTGGCGTGATTTCTTCAAATGTGTTAGTTTGAAATACAGGAATCAATTATTTCATCTCGGAGGGATCTTAAACCGAAAATATGACTGGAAATTGAATGCTGAAGTGATTTCCAATTGGATTCATGGGACTACTAAATATGATTTTGTCAACGCAAATATGCTAGAATTGAAGTATACGGGATGGATGAGTAATCGCGGTAGACAAAATGTAGCCAGTTATTTTGCAAAAGAGATGGAACAAGATTGGCGTATAGGTGCCAGTTATTTTGAAGCCTACCTCATAGATTATGATGTGCATTCTAATTACGGCAATTGGAATTATTTGGCTGGCGTAGGGAATGATCCTCGTGATAGAAAATTCAATATTGAATTACAGTCTAAAAACTATGATGGATTTCATGTGTTTAGAAATCTTTGGCTAACAAAAAAAATGAGCGAAGTATGATTTTGCGATTGATTTTAGGTGACCAATTGAATAGCAACCATTCTTGGTTTCAAGAAGAGGATCAATCGAACTATATATATGTGCTGATGGAAGTGCAGTCAGAAACTAATTATGTCAAGCACCATCATCAAAAAGTAGTGGCTTTTTTCGCCGCGATGCGCAATTTTGCTGAAGAATTGAGATTCAAAGGTTTTCAAGTGTTTTATTTTAAAATTAATGATGCGGTAAATCACCATTCTTTTGAAAAGAATATTCAGTTTTTACAAACGAAATTTCAAGTAGAAGCGCTACAGTATCAATTACCTGATGAGTATAGATTGTATGAGGAATTTAAAGGTTTCAAAGGACTTTTTCCATTTGAAGTTAAAGCATTTGAAAGCGAAAATTTTTATTGCAGTTTAAAAGAAATTGCCGAATTGCGTGCTGAAAAAAGATATTATTTACTTGAAAACTTCTATCGCTATCTGAGAAAAAAACATCAGGTTTTAGTCATAAACGATAAACCTTTAGGAGGCAAATGGAATTTCGACTCGGAAAATAGAAATAAATGGAAAAACCAAGTGCCTATACCCAGTGCTATTCAATTTAAAAATGATGTGTCAGATATAGCAGAAGATTTAAAAAATGAAGGAATTGAAACATTTGGAAAGCAAATTTCAATTTCAAATTATCCTAAATCAAGAAAGCAGGCTTTAGAACAATTGGACTATTTTTTAAAGTATTTATTACCTCATTTCGGTACGTATCAAGATGCTATGCATACAGAGGAAACGCTTTTGTTTCATTCAAATTTATCTTTTGCAATGAATGTGAAAATGATAAGCCCTATTGAAGTGGTACAAGAAGCTGAAAACTATTTTTATCAACATCAAGATACAATCGCTTTAGCGCAGGTAGAAGGATTTATTCGTCAAATATTGGGTTGGAGAGAATATGTAAGAATGGTGTACTGGAATAAATTTGATCAAGTAAAAACCAGTAATTTTTTAGAAAACAAATATCCATTACCTGAGGTTTTTTGGACAGGAAAATCCAATATGAATTGTGTTGCAACGTGTGCGCAAAATTCATTGAATAATGCCTATGCACATCACATTCAACGATTAATGGTGTTAGGCAATTTTGCATTGTTAATGGAAACAGATCCTGATGAGGTAGATGCATGGTATTTGGGTGTCTATGTAGATGCAATTGAATGGGTACAGTTGCCGAATACAAGAGGAATGAGTCAGTTTGCTGACGGAGGGATTGTAGCCACAAAACCTTATATCTCTTCAGGAAATTACATCGATAAGATGAGTAATTACTGTGCAACATGTACTTACGATAAAAAAACAAAGATTGAAAAGAATAGCTGTCCGTTTAATAGCTTGTACTGGCATTTTTTAGACCGAAATAGAGATAAGTTTGAAAATAACCAACGAATGAAAATGATGTATGCCTTGTTGAACAAAATGGATAAAACCGAATTGGAGAAAATTAATCAAAGAGCACAATTTTTAATTGAAACTAGAAATTGCTAAATACCAAATGAAGGAAGAAAAAATTATAGCACCAAGAGTAAATGCAAATTTAACTGTAGTAGAAATTGATCGGATTATTGAAATGGCTTGGGAAGACAGAACGCCTTTTGAAGCGATAGAATATCAATTTGGATTGGCTGAAAAAGAGGTGATTCAATTGATGCGAAAAGAATTGAAACGTTCGTCTTTTAATTTATGGCGTAAGAGAGTGAACTCAGGTGTAAGTCAAAAGCATTTACAAAAGCGAAATCCAGAAATAAATCGATTTAAATGTGACTTGCAAAGACAAATTACGGGTAATAAAATATCAAAAAGATAAATGTATTATTTATGAAAAAGTACTTAATAATTGGCGGAAGTAAAGGTATTTCCAAAGAAATGGTCAAGCAACTTTCAAACGAAGGAGCTTATTGTTATCTTATCTCTAGGTCTAAACCTGATTATGAATTTAATGGCACTCACTTTGAATTAAATGCTTTGACAGATGATTTGCCAACTATAGAAAGTTTAGATGGTTTAGTCTATGGAATTGGTACAATTAATTTAAAACCTTTCAGCCGATTAACAGTTGACGATTTTAATAACGATTGGCAATTAAATGTAATGGGTTCGGTTCGTATAATCCAACATTATTTATCCCAATTAAAAAATGCGGATGAGGCAAGCATTGTGCTATTTAGTTCAGTTGCGGCCCAGAGAGGAATGCCGTTTCATGCTAGTATTGGCGCTGCAAAAGGAGCAGTAGAAGGATTGGTAAAAAGTTTAGCTGCTGAATTTGCTCCAAAAATTAGAGTGAATGCTATTGCACCATCCATTGTAGATACACCTTTAGCAGCTGGTATATTAAGAAATGAAACAGTAAAAGAAAATATGGTAGCGAAACATCCATTAAAACGAATTTTACAACCTGAAGATGTAGCTAAAACAGCTGTTTTTTTATTAAGTAATACATCAAATGGGATAACTGGACAAATTTTTATTCAAGATAACGGACTGATTTCAATCAGTAATTAAACACAAAAGAGATGACTAAGAACCCTACAACAGATAAATCAAAATTAGTCTCATTTTCTATAGATGAAATAGGAGACAATCACTTGTTTACTAGTGTTGAAACACCTATGATGGCAGATGCTTTTGTATTGTCAGATGCCGAAAAAAAAGAAAAAATTGCCTTTCATTTCAAAGAAATAATGGAAGTTTTAGGACTTGATTTGACTGATGACTCATTAAAAGGGACACCACAACGTGTGGCTAAAATGTATATTGACGAAATTTTTTGCGGATTAAATCCAGCAAACAAACCTCAAGTGGCACTTTTTGATAATAAGTACCAATACAACCAGATGTTACTAGAGAAAAATATAACTTTTTACTCTAACTGTGAGCATCATTTTGTGCCTATTTATGGGAAAATTCATGTGGCTTATGTTTCGAAAGGCAAAGTAATTGGTCTTTCAAAAATCAATAGAATTGTACAATATTTTGCCCAAAGACCACAAGTGCAAGAACGCTTAACCATGCAAATAGGACTGGAACTGCAAAAAATTCTAGAAACAGAAGATGTTGCAGTCATTGTTGATGCAAAACATTTATGTGTTTCATCAAGAGGTATAAAAGATGAAAGTTCAGCTACTGTTACAAGTTATTATGGAGGAGTGTTTCAAAATGAACAAAAAGTACTTGAATTACATAATTATTTAAAAATTTAAGCATATTTTAAAAGAATGATTTAATTAGTTTTTTATATTTGCAACAGACAATAACAAATACATGAATAACTTATTTACATATTTTAACAACTTTTTCTTTTATTTCTGGTATCAGAAAAGGGATTGTTATTGTGTAAACTTAAGTTAAAAATATAAAGTTAATATTCAATGCAATCCCGATGTAGACCACATCGGGATTTTTTTATTCAAATTTTTGTTCAGAATTCATTTTTTAAAAATAAAACATGAAAATTAAAGTTGCAATTCAAGGAATTAATGGTTCATTTCATCAAGAAGTGGCCAATAATTATTTTGGTGATGATATAGAAGTCATTGAATGTAAAACTTTTAAAGAAGTTGCCAAAAGATTAAATAAAGGTTTGGTTGATTATGGTGTAATGGCAATAGAAAACTCGATTGCAGGTGCTCTGATACCAAATTATGCCTTAATTGATGAAAATCATTTTAGCGTTTTAGGAG
>CAMLKV010000203.1 GCA_946480635.1 uncultured Flavobacterium sp. | reverse complement strand
TGTCAGACATTCATTTGAAGGCTCCTTTTTTCCTAACTCAAAAACTGTTGCCTTTATTAAATGACGGTGGAAGTATTGTAAATACCTCATCAGGCTTGTCTCGATTCAGCTATTCAGGTTATGCTGCTTATGCGATCATGAAAGCAGGAATAGATGGATTAACGCGTTATCAGGCAGTAGAATTCGGGAACAGAAAAATAAGAGTCAACTCGGTTGCACCTGGTGCTATAGAAACTGATTTCGGAGGTGGTTTTGTAAGAGACAACAAAGAATTGAACGACATGATAAGCAATATGACTCCACTTGGAAGAGTTGGAAAACCAGACGATATTGGTAGTGTAGTTGCCTTTTTATGTTCTGATGAGTCTAAATGGGTCAATGGTCAACGTATTGAAGCTTCTGGCGGAATTCACATCTAAACACATTAAACAATAAAGCCCTAAAAATTCAGGGCTTTTTTTTTATTAGTTTTTAGGTTCTTTCATTTTGAATGTTTCCATAAACTTAGTCGTGTAATTACCTGCAACATAATCAGGCTCATCCATTAACTGTCTGTGGAAAGGAATGGTAGTTTTTATACCTTCAATATAGAACTCATCTAAAGCACGCTTCATTTTTGAAATAGCCTCTTCTCTTGTTTGAGCAGTCGTAATCAATTTCGCTATCATTGAATCATAATTTGGCGGAATTGTATAACCTGCATAAACGTGAGTATCTAAACGAACTCCGTGTCCTCCTGGCGAGTGTAAAACTGTAATTTTACCCGGAGACGGACGGAAATCATTATAAGGATCCTCAGCATTGATACGACATTCGATAGAGTGTAATTGTGGTAAGTAGTTTTTACCAGAAATAGGCACACCAGCCGCAACTAAAATTTGCTCACGAATTAAATCGTAGTCAATTACTTGTTCAGTAATTGGATGTTCTACCTGAATACGAGTATTCATCTCCATGAAGTAGAAATTACGGTGTTTGTCTACTAAGAATTCTACTGTACCAGCTCCTTCATAGTTAATAAACTCAGCAGCTTTCACTGCAGCTTCTCCCATTTTGTGACGTAATTCGTCAGTCATGAAAGGAGAAGGTGTTTCTTCTGTTAATTTTTGGTGACGACGTTGTACTGAACAGTCTCTTTCAGATAAGTGGCAAGCTTTACCATAAGAATCACCAACTACTTGGATTTCTATATGACGAGGCTCCTCGATAAGCTTCTCCATATACATTCCATCATTACCGAATGCAGCAGCAGCTTCTTGACGAGCACTTTCCCAAGCTTTTAATAAATCTTCTTCTTTCCAGATAGCACGCATACCTTTACCACCACCTCCAGCAGTAGCTTTCATCATCACTGGATATCCAATTTCTTTAGCAACTTTTTTTGCTTGTTCGAAATCTTCTAAAATACCATCTGAACCAGGAACACAAGGAACTCCAGCAGCTTTCATAGTCGCTTTTGCTGTAGCTTTATCTCCCATTTTATCAATCATCTCTGGAGAAGCCCCGATGAATTTGATACCGTGTTCTTGACAAATTTTAGAGAATTTAGCATTCTCTGAAAGGAATCCGTATCCTGGGTGAATTGCATCTGCATTTGTAATTTCTGCAGCAGCAATAATATTTGACATTTTTAAATACGATAAGTTACTTGGAGGAGGACCAATACAAACCGCTTCGTCTGCAAATTTAACATGCAAACTCTCTGCATCGGCTGTAGAATAAACTGCTACAGTTTTAATTCCCATCTCCTTGCACGTACGAATCACACGAAGTGCAATTTCTCCTCTATTCGCAATTAATATTTTTTTAAACATCTTTTAGAAGTTAGAAGTTAGAAGTTAGAAGTTAGAAGTCAAGAATGCAATGGATTTGAATATGGATTCAAGGTGTCTAACTTCTAACTTATTATGATGGATCTACTAAGAATAATGGCTGATCAAATTCAACAGGAGATGAATCATCAACTAATATTTTCACGATTTTTCCAGAAACTTCACTTTCAATCTCGTTGAAAAGTTTCATCGCTTCGATAACACATAATGTATCACCTTTAGAAATTGTAGAACCTACTTCAACAAACATTGGTTTGTCTGGAGCTGGCTTACGGTAAAAAGTACCAATCATTGGTGATTTTACTGTAATATATTTTGACGTATCCTCGCCAGCAGCTTCAGTAGCAGGAGTAGCAGCAGCAACCGGAGTAGTAGCTACTGGAGCAGCCACTTGCATTTGAGGTATAGCCGCTTGCATAGGAACATGCTGTACATAAGTTGTTTCAGCTCCTTCTGTTGTTGTTTTGATAGTGATTTTGAAATCATCCATCTCTAATTTTACTTCTGTAGCTCCTGATTTTGCTACAAATTTGATTAGGTTTTGAATTTCTCTAATATCCATGATATTTTGATTTTGGTTTATTATTTAGTATCATAAGCCCATTTTAGATAGATAGATCCCCAAGTGAATCCTCCACCAAAAGCGGCAAATATAAGATTATCTCCTTTTTTAAATTGCTTTTCAAAGTCATGCATTAACAATGGCAATGTAGCCGATGTAGTGTTTCCATAACGATGAATATTGATTAGCACTTTTGATTCGTCTAATCCCATACGTTCAGCAGTTGCATCGATGATTCGTTTATTGGCTTGATGCGCCAATAACCAGTTAACATCGCTGTGTGACAAATCATTTCTTTGCATGATTTTTCACTCACATCTGCCATTCCTGAAACTGCATATTTAAACACCGTTTTTCCGTCTTGGAAAACAGTATGTTGTCCGTTTTGAACGGTCTCTAAAGATGCTGGAAGTATTGACCCACCTGCATCAATTTTAAGATATTCACGACCAATTCCGTCAGAACGCAAATACTCATCTTGAAGTCCTAAACCTTCTTCGTTAGGCTCAAAAAGAACAGCACCTGCACCATCTCCAAAGATAATGCAGGTTGCTCTGTCTGTATAATCGATAATTGAAGACATTTTGTCTGCTCCAATTAAAAGTACCTTTTTGTAACGTCCTGATTGAACATAAGCGGCAGCTGTTGACATTCCGTATAAGAAACTTGAACATGCTGCTTGCAAATCATATGCGAAAGCATTTACCGCTCCAATTTGTGAGGCTACATAAACTCCAGTAGAAGCCACAGGCATATCTGGTGTTGCAGTAGCCAACAACACTAAATCAATTTCTGCAGGATTAATTCCTGACTTTTCGATTAGATTTTGAGCTGCTTTTATAGCAAGAAACGAAGTTCCTTTGCCTTTTTCTTTTAAAATTCTTCTTTCTTTGATTCCTGTTCTTGTGGTAATCCACTCATCATTTGTATCAATCATTGTTTCCAACACTTGGTTAGAAAGAACAAAATCAGGAACATACGCACCAACGGCGGTTATTGCGGCAGTTATTGTACTCATAAAATTGTAATAATACTTCCTAAAAAAATCCTTTTTTAAAAAGACGATGAAGTTACAAAAATCTTTAAAATAAATTTTAAATAACTTCTATTTTATTTTCAGTTATATCCAACAAAAAAACTCTCACATTGTGAGAGTTAGATTTCTTTTACTAAAACGTATTAAGCAACAGCTACCGATTTATCGATAACTACTTGACCTCTGTAGTACATTTTACCTTCATGCCAGTAAGCTCTGTGGTATAAATGTGCTTCTCCAGTTACAGGACATGTTGCGATTTGAGCAACAGTTGCTTTATAATGAGTTCTTCTTTTATCTCTTCTTGTTTTCGAGGTTTTTCTCTTAGGATGTGCCATTTTACAAAATTATTTATCCGTTAATAGTTTCTTTAATGCTGCCCAACGCGGGTCAATTTCTTCTTCTTTTACTTCTTCTTCGTCTTTGACTTCAATTTCATTAAGCGTTTCCAAGTCCATATTTTTTGCATTTGGACCAATTCTCTTTAATGGTACTGACAAAGCAATCATTTCATAGATATACTGCGAAACGTCTATTTGATGTTCACCAAAAGGCAAAATGAGTAATTCCTCATTATCATCATTGTATGTTTCACCAAAACGAACCACTAATTTTAATTTACCTTTAATTGGCATATCAAACGGTTCACCAGTTACATCACACAAAACATTTACAGTTCCAGCATGCTTAAAATTCAATTCAAGCATATTTGTTTGCTTTTCAAAAACCAAATTCACTTTTACGTCTGCCGAATCAAATTCGTCATATTCAAAGTGATCAAAGAACGCTTTATTTATTTGATACTCAAACTGATGTTTTCCAAGCTTTAACCCCACATAAGGAATTAAATATTCATTTGTACCTTTCATACTAACAACAATTTGTCCCTTAATTAGGGTGTGCAAAGATATAAAATATTTATAAAATCAAAAGTGTTATGAACATTTTTTTGTTTATAACTGCTTTTCCTTCAATTTTAAAGGCTTTTCTGAAATAACAGCATGCTCATTTCTTGATTTGAAAATATCGATTGCAGCATAAACTGCTTCAACAAACGAACTATGATCTGCAATTCCTTTTCCAGCAATATCAAAACCAGTCCCGTGATCCGGCGATGTTCTCACCTTATTTAAGCCAGCCGTGTAATTTACTCCTTTCCCAAAAGAAAGTGTTTTGAACGGAATTAATCCTTGATCATGATAGGTTGCAATTACCGCATCGTACTTTTCATATTGTCCGCTTCCAAAAAACCCATCAGCAGAGAAAGGACCAAAAACCAAGGTTCCTTCATCAAAAATCTTTTTCAAAGCAGGCTTCAATACTCTTTCCTCTTCATCACCAATCACACCATTATCTCCAGAATGTGGATTTAATCCAAGAACTGCAATTCGCGGTCTTGTAATTCCAAAATCCTGAATTAATGACTGATTAATAGTTTTTATTTTTTTACGAATAAGCTCTTCAGTCAAATGGTTTGCCACTTCATTAATAGGAACATGATCAGTTAACAAACCAACACGAAGTGAATCCTGAATCATAAACATTAAAGCATCTCCTTCCAGTTCTTGATCTAAATAATCTGT
>CAMLKV010000202.1 GCA_946480635.1 uncultured Flavobacterium sp. | reverse complement strand
GTGGTGAATCATTAAATACTACTCTTTTTCTTATATCTGATTTGCAACCATTATTATCTGTTACTGTTAAAGTAGTATAATATGTACCTTGTGTAATATATGTATGACTTGGATTTGTTGCAGTTGAAGTAGATCCATCTCCAAAATCCCAAAGATAAGTATTAGGTGTAAAAGTTGAAGCTGAACTATTGTTGAATGTAAAAGTTCCAGCACAAGCTGAAGAATTCGTAATTGAAAAATTAGGCTTATTATCAAAAATTCCAGGTGTAGAATTAAGATTTGGACTTTCAGGATTATCTGTAAACTGAACGCTAAATAATAATGGAGTACTATTACTAAACTGATCTACAATAAGTACATACCAATTACCACTCACTACATCAACTCCAGGATTAAATGATGTTGCTGCATAAGGAGGAGATGCCATTCCTGTGGCTCCAGGAATTCCATAAACTGTTGCAGATCCTGCAAAGTTACAACTTAACTGTGTTTTTGCATCACAATTAGACACACCTGGAGGTCCTGCCAAAGCATACAAGCTCCAATCAAAATCAGAAAGGCTTGGTAATCCAGCTGGTGTGAAAGGCCTAATAACAAAATTTAGTTTACCATTTGCTTTAGCTTGAAAAGCTATCCAGACACTGTTATGTTCAATGCCTCCACAAGCAAGTTGTTCTAATTTAGTCCCAACACCGCTAGGGTTAAACGATTGAGTGTTACCACATACGATTACAGCACTAGAGCAATCGGATTGAGCGTTACTAATGTTTGGAAAAAATAAAATAAGTAATAAAAGCCCCCAAACATTCTTTAAATAAGTAATTGTTTTTGACATAGTTAGACGTTTAGTTAATTCATTTAAATTTAAAGAAAACTAACTAAATCCTATTTTGACAAATGACTAAAAACGATAAAGCGTAATAAAAATCCGATAAAAAGATTTTTATTACGCTTTAATTAATTAAACTGAAAATCAAATAATTATCACTTCTTTTTCATTTCACTGGGTTTTTTATAACCATTGATGGTATCAGCATTCATTTGACGAACTAATTTTCCTTTGTCATAGTACTTCCAAATTCCTTTTTTCTTATCATTATTGTATTTACCAACAACTATAAGGTTCCCAAATTCATCATATACTTTATAAGGACCTTGAAGTAGATTATTTACATAAGTAGATTCTTCTATAAGTTTTCCTTCTTTGTTGTATTTTTTTGAGGCACCGTGTTTTAAGTTATTTTTATAAGCTACTTCTTCACCTAAGACACCATTTGTATAAAACACTTTTCTAATCCCTTCAATTTTATCTTTAATGTAATTTTCGATTGTCATAATTGTCTTTGCACCTTTATGATAATACTTCCAATCACCTTCTCTAAGTTTATTTATAACATTGCCCTCACTAACCTTATTTCCTTTTTCATCAAAAAAAACAGTATATGCTCCTCCCTTTCCATCAAAATCTCGAGTTGCCATAACTATTTTCTTATCGCTATTTGCAAAATAAGTAAAATGTCCCTGCTCTTTTCCATTAACAAAATTGCCCTCATATCTGGGTAATTTAGAATCGTCATAGGTTCCTTTCCATAAGCCATGACGTTCTCCTTTTGCATTAAATTGATTTTCATTAGACTGTGCTAAAGCAACTATAGAAGATAATAAAACGGTTATAATAATAGCAATTCTCATCTTGGTGAAGTATTTTTAAAATAAAACTCAAAATTATTGGTTTTATTTTCTAAAACAAAAACCAAGCCATTACTTTATCATAATAATTACTTAAAAGATTCTATTAATTTTTGAGCGGATTCTTTAAAACTAGCTCCGATTGATAATTCGATTCCTGAAACTTCTATATCAGTAGTAGAAAATGCGGTAATTTTAGTTTTATTAATAATAAACGATCTATGGATACGTACAAATTCTTTTTCAGGTAATTCTTCTTCCAAATTACCAATTTTATATTTTGACATAATCGAAGTACCATCCGTTTTATGAATTTTCACATAATCTTTAATGCTTTCAACGTAGGTAATATCATTCAATATAATTTTATGATTTTTCCCAGCAGATTTTAGTAAAATATAGTTATCATCATTGTTATTATCGATTATTTTATTCTGAGGAATTACTGATTCTCTTAAAAAACGATCTACCGATTTAAAAAAACGTTCAAATGTGATTGGTTTGAGTAAATAATCAACCACATCCAATTCATAACTCTCTATAGCAAAATCCCTATATGCAGTAGTAAAAATAGTTTTTGGTGGGTGCTTAAGACTTTTTAAGAAGTCGATTCCTGTTATGTTTGGCATTTTTATATCTAAAAAAAGTAAATCTATTTGTTGTGTGTTAAGAATTTCAAATGCTTTCATTGCAGTGTTTGCTGTATCTACAACTTCTAATACATCTATTTTTGCAATATGATTTTCAATCAACTTTACAGCTAAAGGTTCATCATCAACTATCAGACATTTAATTTTCATGAATACTATTTTCTAATGTTAAAGTTACTGTAAACAAGTCATTTTTTTTATCAATTTTCAAATCATAACGGTTACCATATAATAGTTCCAACTGTTTTTTAATGTTGGTTAAACCAATAGATTCTTTGTTCATTTCTACTGCCGAATCTAAATAAGTATTCTGAACTTTAAAAATTGTTTGCCCCTGCTTACTTTCTAAAGTTATCCATATTTTAGGTGAACCACTGTCTTCGCCTGCTCCGTGCTTAAATGCATTTTCGACCAAGGATAGAAATATCAACGGTGGCACCTGATTTTCAAAATCGACAGAAGATTTTACAGTAACTTCTAAACGATCATCGTAACGCAATTTTTCTAATTCAATATAGTCTTCGATTAGTTTCATTTCATTTGAAACTGAAACAAAATCAGCATTACAACGGTATAAAACATAATCTAAAATGTCAGATAATTTCCCTATGGATGCTGAAGTCTTAGGTGAATTATCAATAGACAACGAATAAATATTATTTAATGTATTGAATAAAAAATGTGGATTAAGTTGAGCTCTCAAAGATTTCAATTCGATTTCAGTTTTTTCATTACTTAACAATAATCTTTTCTCTTTTTCTTTTGAATAATCAGAGAAAAATTTTGCTAAATAGAAGACAAATGTTGCTGTTAAAACGCTTGGTCCATATTTAAATGCAATGTAACGCAGGTCAGTAAAAATTTCGAAAGGTGATTCCTGAGTAAAAGGCGGCTTACGTACTAATGGCTCTGCCAAATGAACTGTAGACAATCTACTTAGAGCTGCTAAAAGATATACTGACACCAAAAATGTAATTCCAAAAACCAAATATCCTTTTTTCAAAAAGTCTTCAGTTAAAAAATAATAGGCTGTTAAGTAAGCCATTACGGCCCCAAAAAAAGCATCACTAATATGATAAACTACTATTTCTGCAAAACAGTCTTCATTCAAATTAGAAAAATCGCTAAATACACCTACAGCAACGAAAACCAACCAAAAAAGAAGGTGTTTTACAATTCGGGGCTGCTTTAAAATTTGTAAATCCATAAAGTAAAATTCTACCCAAATGTAACCAACTAAAGTTTTTTATAGTCCTACAATCGATAAATGAGTCATAATTGGACACGAATATACCAAACCTGACGCCGAATTAGAATTATAAGTGTAAAATAACTAAACATCTACATTTTTGGAGTATTCGTCTACAGCAAAAATTGTGTTTTCAAATTATATTCAATTTTGGATCAAATTAAAAAACGAACAAATGAAACAATTTATTTATGCCATTGCATTATTCCTTCCAGTATTACTTTATGGACAAGATGTTACTGTAAAAGGCTTGGTATTGGAGAAAGCAAATCAAAAACCTATTGAACTAGCCAGTATTGCTTTCCTTGATAATGAAACAAATGCTTTAATTCAGGAAACAACTTCTGATGCTAAAGGGCATTTCGAAGTAAAAGTAAAACCAGGAAAGTATCATTTACATATTAATTTCTTTGACTTTGAACCAGCAATACTTAATCAAGTTCAAATTTTAGAAGATAAGAACATTGGAAAAGTATTACTTACACTAAAAGAAACCAAAGTTCTTGATGAAGTAAAAGTTGTCTCTGAAAAAACATCAATTGAAACCCGATTAGATAAAAAAATCTTTAAGGTTGGAAAAGAGTTGATATCTAAAGGTGGTTCTGCAAATGACATTTTAAATAATGTTCCTTCAGTAAGTGTAAATGCAATGGGAGCAGTTAGTTTAAGAGGAAACTCGAGCGTACGTATTCTTATTAATGGAAAACCTTCTGTAATGACACAAAACAACGGATTAGAACAAATCCCTGCTGAGTCAATCGAACGTGTAGAAGTAATCACTAATCCTTCGGCACAATACGATGCACAAGGCGCTTCAGGAATTATCAATATTATCTTAAAGAAAAACAAAGTAAACGGTTTTGGTAGTTCAATTACAGTGACTGGAGGTATTCCAAATAATAATTCGATTGGTGTGAATATGAATTACAAAAAAGAAAAATTTAATCTTTTTAGCGACATCCGTTATGGAAGACTGAGTCTTTTTGGCGACGATAAATTATTCCGCACCAATTATCAAAACAATATAGTAAGTGGATATATAGATCAAAAAACAGATCGTACAAGAAATTTCAATCGTTTCAATCTTTACTTTGGCAGCGATTATTACATAAACGAAAATAATACACTTACATTAAGTTATTACTACCGTCATAATGTGAGTAAGAATAATGTTGATTACTTCTTTAATTATCTTGATGTTAATAAAAATCAAACACAATTAATAACCGCTAATGAAAATTACAAAGAACCACAAATATCTAATCAAATTGAGCTAAATTATGTAAAAAACTTTGCAAAAAAAGGTAAAAAGTTAACAGCAAACATTCAATATGATTTTTGGAATGATGATGAAAACGAGCTAATTTCTGAGAGAAGTGAAACTCCAACCATAGAAGCAACTTGCATAGAGATGTCTTTAGTTAA
>CAMLKV010000201.1 GCA_946480635.1 uncultured Flavobacterium sp. | reverse complement strand
GCCTTTGGAGCTATTTATACAGAAAATTTGTTGTCAGGAAAATGGCTAAAGTATATTAGGCCAATCATGATAGCAATACCGGTTTTACTTTTTATACCAATGTATCAGTTAGCATTTCCTAATGTGAGTCCAACATACATTATAAATAATCCCGAGCGTTATCAAAAATTGGGCATGCTAGAATGGGAAGATGGTGAAGAACATCATTTGCCACAGGATTTCGCCGATATGTTGGGTTGGACAGAATTAGCAAAAAAGACAGACAAAGCTTTGGCAACGATTGATAATACTGAAAACACATTGATTTTATGTGATAATTATGGTCAAGCAGGAGCTATTAATTTCTATGCGAAAAATAAATCGGTGAGTGCTGTTTCTTTCAATGCTGACTATGTCAATTGGTTTCCTTTGGAAAATAAAATTAAAACCATAATTTGGGTAAAAGAAGCTAAAAACAAAGCTGAAGCAATAGAAATAGGAGCCAAAAAATTTGACAATGTTATTGTTTTTGATTCTATTGAAAATAAATTAGCCAGAGAATATGGAACCACGATTTTTATATTAAAAAATCCTAAAGCTGATATCAACACATCATTGAAAAAATGGATTGCTGAAAGTAAAAAATAATTTGTTTAAAAGATTTTTTTAAATTGGCATTGTTTTTGAAAACTAATTCAAATCATTTTCAACCATTTAAAACTATAAAATATGATTAAAAAAATTACTTTATTAGCCTTTTTATTTATTTCCTGTTTTTCTTTTGCTCAGTTTGGTCATTTGTCAATTTTCTCTGAAGATGGGGATAAGTTTATCCTGATTTTAAATGGAGAACAGATAAATGATATACCACAATCTAATTTAAGAGTTGAAGATCTAAATCAACCTTATTATAATGCGAAAATCAAATTTGAAGATAAGACTTTAGCTGAAATAACTAAAAATAACTTAATGTTGACTGACGTTGATGGTGTTTTTTCTGATGTAACTTATAAAATTAAAAGAGATAAAAACAATAAGACTAAAGCGAAGCTAAATTATTTTTCTTCTATACCAGTACAACCTGATTTTATTCCAGCGCCAAATGTACATGTAATTCATTATGGGCAGCCTAGGACAGTTGCGATTAATGGAGGTGTTTCTCAAACGACTACAACTACAACAACCACACAAACAGACGGCATGACAATGGGAGTTGGTATGAATGTTGGAGGTGTTAATATGGGAGTAACAATTAACGATTCTATGGGGGGTGGAACTGTTACTCAAACAACTACTACTACAACATCTTCTTCAAATCATGTTTCAGATACAAGACATTTTGAAGGAGAGCGTTCGGTAAGAGGTTGTAGAGGAAGATTAGGAATGTCGGGTGCAAATTTTAATGCAGCATTGTCTACTATAAAAAAGCAAAGCTTTGAGGAGACTCGTTTAAAAACAGCAAAACAAGTTATTAATGATAATTGTTTGAATGTAGATCAAATTATCCAAATTGCTAATACTTTTAGTTTTGAGGACAATAAATTAGAGTTTGCTAAATATGCTTATTATTTTAAATTGAATGGAATTTTCTCTTTCAGTAGTAATGTTGATGAGTTATCAGATTACATACAAAGTAGACAATAATATGATATAATTACATTTTAAAAGGCCATTCTTTCGAATGGTCTTTTTATTTTTGCTAAAATTAGATTTATGCCCCATCACCATTTTATTTTACATAAGCCTCACGGTTATTTAAGTCAGTTTATTTATGAAAAAAAACGACCCAAAAAAAAACTAGGTGAATTGTTCGATTTTCCTGAAGGGACTATGGCTATAGGTCGTTTAGATGAAGATTCAGAAGGGTTATTGTTGCTTACGACAGATGGTATGATGAGCGAGATTGTGAGAAGCAAAACAATTGAGAAAGAATATTATGCCCAAGTTGATGGTTTAATTACTGATAAAGCCATAGAAAAATTGAAAAATGGAGTTGAAATTGGTTTTAAAGGAATACGATACACTACCAAGCCTTGTGAATCTTTTAAAGTAAATGAATTACCAAATTACATTGGTGAAGGTAGAAGAATACGTGATGAACGTCATGGACCTACAAGTTGGGTTTCTATTACTTTGACAGAAGGTAAATTTCGCCAAGTAAGAAAAATGACAGCTGCAGTTGGTTTTCCTACTTTGCGATTAGTAAGAGTACGAGTTGGAACAGTCACTTTACATGATTTGAAAGCAGGAGAAGTGCTTGAAGTATCAGATTTTTTCAAGCAATAAGTTAAACAGAAAAATACTAATATGTTAAATATAGTTTTAGTAGAGCCTGAAATACCAAATAATACAGGAAATATTGGTCGTTTGTGTGTGGGTACAGGAAATCGCTTGCACCTAATAAAGCCATATGGTTTTGAAATTACAGATAAAAATCTGAAACGTTCAGGATTAGATTATTGGGTACATTTAGATTGGAAAGAATACAATAATGTTGAGGAATGGATTACTCAAATTCCAGATAAATCAAGAGTGTTTTTATTTAGTTCTAAATCGGATAAGTCATATTACGAAGCGGAATTTAAAGAAGGAGATTGGTTGGTTTTTGGAAAGGAAAGTATTGGTTTGAGTCAAGAAGTGATGAATGCTTTTGAAAATCACCTTACGATTCCTATGAGTGATAAAATTAGAAGTTATAATATCGCTAATTCTATAGCTTTTGTAGTTGGAGAGGCTAGAAGACAATTGTTTTTCAAATAAAAATGCGTAACAATAATCTCGACATACTAAAAGTAATAATGGCCTTTTTGGTTGTGGCTTTGCATATTTTTCCGGTTTCTAAATTAGACGGTTTAGAAGGATTAATTTCATATGAAATTGCCAGTGGGATTACTCGAATTGCTGTGCCAACATTCTTCTTGATTTCAGGATATTTTTTAAGGAACAAACTTAATGATAGAGCCTATTTATGGAAATATGCTAAACGAATTCTGCTGCTTTATATAACTTGGCAAATACTATATCTTCCTGATTTAATTCGGTTTTATAAATTGGGTTGGTTTAACCGATTTGATATGGTTTTGAAACTTATTTATGGCTATTGGCACTTGTGGTATTTGTTGGCATCGGTTGTTGCAGTTGGATTATTGTATTGTGTGCGAAACAGTTCTGTTTTTTCAAAATGGGTTCTAATAATTTCATTATTGACTTTTGGATATGTTTTTCAAATTTTAATTCAGTCAGATGTTTTGCATCGTTATTTAGACATTCAATTTGTATATGTAGTCATAGGGACAACTAGAAACTTCTTATTCTTTGCTTTTCCAATGATGTTGCTTGGAACGCTTTATGAACAATGGAAAACTACGATTAGTAATACAAAAAAATGTATGTTCTCCTTTGGGCTTTCCTGTTGATAGAAGTGTATTGTTATTATCAGTTTAAAGTAAAAGCAATGGATTTTTTAATTGTTTTGCCTTTATTAAGCATGTTTACTCTTGTGGTTGCTAACGAAAGTAAATCTGTAACTTCAACAGCTGTTAATCCTACACTTTCTTTAGGAATTTATTTGGTTCATCCATATGCTATTCGTTTAGTTTATGAATTCCTTCCACAAAAGACTTTCGAATTTGTTGTAGTTAAATATTTTCTGGTTTGTTTTACAGCTCTATTATTTTGGTGGATTTTGGATAAAATCAATAAAAAAGCACCTTTTTTATTTTAATTAACTGAAAGTTAATGTTTTAAAAACAATCCTGTAATAAAAAATAAGTAACTTAGTATCTTTCAATTATTGATAATTGGAAATCATGAACGAGATTGTTTTAACATTACTCGGAGGATTAGTCCTTTTCTTATATGCAGTAACCAGTCTGTCTGATGTTATTCGGAGAATTACTGCAAAAAAACCAAAAAAATGGCTGCTTAAATTTACCGGAAATACTTTCACTTCAATACTAACTGGAACAATAATTACAATCGTATTGGATTCATCATCGGTAGTGATAATAATTACTATTGTTTTGGTTAATTCGGGATTAATGACTTTTAGGCAAGCCATGGGAATTGTTATGGGAGCAAACATTGGAACTACTATTAGTAGCCAAATTATTGCACTCGATGTTTCTAAATATTCGCCTATTTTACTAATTATAGGCATGTCAGTCTTGTTGATTACTCAAAAGGAGAACATCAAAAAATATGGGCAATTGTTTATTTATTTTGGGATGCTTTTCTTTGGGTTGTTTATCATGGAAAATGCAATTTCACCATTAAAACAAAATCCAACCTTTCATGATTGGATGCTAAAAATGGATGATCCAATAAATGGAGCTTTGACAGGAGCTTTAGTAACGCTTATAATACAATCTTCCTCTGCAACTGTTGGTATGGCTATTTTATTAGTCAAAAAAGGAGCAATAAGTTTAGTAGGAGGTATTGCAATTATGCTTGGTGCCGAACTAGGAACCTGTAGTGATACTCTTTTAGCAACAATTAGAGGTAATAGACAAGGAATAAAAACCGGGTTGTTTCATCTTGTATTTAACTTTACCACTGTTGTTATTTGTTTATTGTTGTTTTTACCTTTTGTTCATTTCGTAGAATGGATTAGCGGAAAATCTTCTTTAGAACAGACATTGGCAAACGCTCATTTCTTGTTTAATTTTATTGGAGTTTTAGTTTTTGTATGGTTTTTGCCTTGGTTCGAAAAAATACTTAATAAGATAATACCTGAAAAAACAATAATTGATAATAAGGATAAAGTTGCTGGGCTAACTAATTAAGTATTTCGTTAAAAAACGATTTCATTGCTTCCCAAGAACGTTTTGCTGCTTTTTCATTATAAGCAGTTCCTTTGCTTTTATCATTTCCTGCATCTTTGTGTGTGAATGAATGTACAGCATCAGCATAATATACCATTTGCCAATCGGCTTTTGCTTTATTCATTTCATCATGAAAAGCTTTTATTTCTGTTTCAGGAACAAAAAAATCATCGGCACCATGTAAGACTAAAACCTTAGGTTTGATTGTTTCTATTGATCTTGCTGCAT
>CAMLKV010000200.1 GCA_946480635.1 uncultured Flavobacterium sp. | reverse complement strand
CAAATAGCACATATAATAGGAAACATTGTAAAGAAGGGATGGGATGCAATCGCCGCGACAAAAACCATAAACAGTTGCCTAAAAAATAAATTAATAAATAGTTTGACTTCATATTAGTGTGATTAGTTTGAAGTTAAAATTAGAAGTAACTATTAATAATATGTTAAAAACAGCCTTTACAAAAAACATACATCCTAAAAAATTATACAATATTTTATCAATTTCTTAAAAAATACTTAATATTTATAAGGTTTTAGAATTAAATAAAATTTTACGACATACTTCTAGAAATCAGTTAATTTATAATTTAAAAAAGCAAATGTTGTGGTAATGTATAGTTTTTGAGTCTCTGTATGTAAAGTTTTATATAGACAAAATATACTCCACTAAACCTTGTTCGTGTGATAAATCCATTTTTTTACGCAAACGATATCGTTTAATTTCAACACTACGAACAGAAATATTTAAAAGTGGTGCAATTTCTTTTGATAGATTTAATCTTAAATAAGCACATAATCTTAAATCATTTGGAGTAAGAAGCGGATGTGCTGTTTTAACTTTTTTCAAAAAGTCTTTATCAGCACTATCAAATGCTTCTTTAAATACATTCCAATTATCTTCTTCCTTTATATTTTGATTGATTGTTGTTATGACTGATTTAATATTTTTATCCCCAACTTCTGTAGTTTTCTTTAAATCTTCTTTAATCATTGATAACAATTCATTCTTCTTGATTAAATTCATTGTAGAAACCGCCAACTCCCTATTTTTGGCATCAAAATCACTAGCCAATTGCTCATTTCTAATTTCCATTAATCTTCGTTCATTCTCAAGCTCTTGAATTTCAAGTAAACGATTGTTTTCTTCGATTAATTTTTCTCTTTGTCTATTGTAATAACTACGGTAAGCCTTATTGATTAAATAAGCTCCTATTCCAATCATAACCAAATAGATAAACTTTGCAAGATTTGTCCAGTACCAAGGTTTAAGAATTGTAAACTTATATACCGCAATATTTGCTGGTGTAGAATTCGCAATTTTAGCTCTTACTTTAAACGTATAGTCCCCAGGTGATAAATTTTTAAAATTAATCGATGATTTAGAATTCCACTCACTCCATTCGTCTAAAAGCCCTTCCAGTAAGAACTGATATTCAGCATTTATATACTTATTATATTCGGGAACTGTGAAACTAAAGGTGACATTATTTTCAGTATGACCAAACTCACCTTTCTTAAAGATAGAGGCGTTTATGGAACTTTCACTTAATTTATTTACCGAAATATTAGAAATACTTACGTTATAATTTTTGAAACTTAAACCATCTAGGTTAATAATATAATACCCATCTGTAGTTCCTATCAAATATTTAGAATTGGACAATTGATAAATATTTTCGTATCCTGACATTGAATTTGTTAAAGAAGCCGGAATTGGAATGGTGTTTTCTCGAAGTTTGTAATTCAATTTATTTAAAGAGAAATAATGAATGTAATTTTTAGAAAACAGCCATAATTTATTTGAATTATCAACAATTAAATTTCCTGAAGTGTATTCGTCTTTCTCAAAAATTGAACTTAATATTTTATCCTTTTCAAATTCTTTAGTTTTCTCATTGAGCTTATAAATTCCGTTTTTATATGCATAATAAATTTCATTATTATATTTTATAAGCGCTGCATTTTTTCCTTTACCTGGTGAAATATATGTGTAAAATGAACTTGCTTTTTCTAAATTTTTATCGACTTTGAATCTGAAAATTCCTTTGTATTCATGTGAAACATAAACTTCGTTTGAATTATTTATTTCTAAATGTCTTGACGAATAATTAAAACCGGCTATTTTATTTTTAAAGGTCCATTGATTACCTATTTTTTTCAATACTAAAACACATTAATAATTTTTTTTCAATACTGAAACGCCATAATAATTTCCTTGCAACAGTATATCATTTCTATTAGGAACTTTTACAAATTTCCATGTACCTGATTCTCTGAAGATATTCTTAGCATTTCCATTATCAATAACAAAAGTTCCTAGATTATGCCCACAAAAAAGAGTATCATCATACTCAAACAATGACCAGACCTGTCCTTTAGTACCAACAATAAACTTGAATTGATTTTTAGTACCAAAATCTTTATAAAACAGCCCTTGATTTGTTCCTATATAAAGTTTGTTTTTATACAATAATGAAGCATATACAGTGCCTAAAATTCCTGTATTATCAGCATAACTTTTGATAGGTGAATTTAAATTTATACAATTTATCCCATTATCTAAACCTATCCAAAGATTATTATCACTGTCTTCAAACAATGATAAAGCTGTATTGTTACTTAAGCCTGAACTTTGAGTAATATGATTTTGAATTTCTCCCTCAGAATTTAATATATATACTCCATCAGAAACTGTACCTAATGCAAAACCGTTATTAGAAAGTTTTTTAGCTGAATAAATTGTTGAAGACATCAATTCAGCGTCTGCAGTAATAGAATACTTGCTAATTTTACCGTTAACTAATTTATAGAATCCATTTTGTTCAGTTAATACTAACAAACCATCATCTGTAGAAAAAACATTTATAATAACATTTTTCGTGAGTACAGGATCACTTGATACTAATTTAGATTTTCCGTTCTCTATTTCTAATAAACCTTCATTAAAAGCATGAAAATAAATCGAATTTTGTGTTCTAAACGTTTTCGAAATACCCGCTTTAGAAGAAATTTTATTAAATTTTCCTGTTACAGTGTCATATATATATATTGAACTAAATGATTGAAACAAAATCCATTGATCATAATTTAAAATGTTCCAAAACTGTTCATCATCAATAATTTCATCTTTTATTTTTTTACTTAGCGAAGTATATTTTAGTCTTCCATTAGATTGTCTAATCCAATATCCAAATTCCATATAACATCCTGTATAGATTTTATCTTTAACGACATTTACAGAACGAATTATTGACTCATTAGGAGAAGGATAAAGTGTGAAATTAGATCCGTTAAACTCTAATAATCCTTCATGATTGGCAAAAAATATAAATTGCTTTTCATCCTGAGAAATCATCCAGTTTTGATTTCCTGCACCATAACTATTCGGTGTGTATTTAACTATTGGAGGTAGTTCTTGAGAAAAGGTATTGCTTACGATTATTATGATGAGCAGAATTGCGAACCAATTCATTTTGCCTTTGTACATATGGTTGATTTTGTTAGTTTGTTTAGTTGCTTGAAGTAAAAATAACTTTTTAAAATTATTATTCAAAAAAAGTAATTTCGTATAACTTCTGGTTAATTAAAACTAATACGAAATAGTTACCTTTGTAAAAATTGACTTTTTAAGCAGATGAATACAGATATTTCTACCTTAGAACCTAAGAAAAACATTCTTATAAAAGGTGCTCAAATTCACAATTTAAAAAATCTTGATGTTGCCATTCCTAGAAACAAACTAGTTGTTATCACTGGTTTATCTGGATCCGGCAAATCAAGCTTGGCTTTTGATACTTTATATGCTGAAGGTCAACGTCGTTATGTGGAGAGTTTGTCAAGTTATGCCCGACAGTTTTTGGGCCGTTTAGATAAACCAAAAGTCGATTATATCAAAGGAATTGCACCAGCAGTTGCCATTGAACAAAAAGTAAATACAACAAACGCACGTTCTACAGTAGGAACATCGACAGAGATATATGACTATTTAAAACTTTTGTTTGCTCGAATAGGTAAAACCTTTTCACCAGTATCAGGTTTAGAAGTAAAAAAACACACGGTTTCTGATGTGATTAATGATGTAAAGTCATTTGAAGAAAATAGTAAATGGTTACTTCTTTCACCAATTCATTTAGAGGAAGGAAGAAATCTTGAAAACAAGCTAAAAGTACTTTTGCAACAAGGATTCATTAGAATTTTAGTGAACAACGAAATGGTTAGATTGGATGAAATCGATCAGCATTCGCTTGACAACAAAGATGTTCTACTTATAATAGATCGTATTGTTGTTAAACACGAAGAAGACTTTTATAACAGACTAGCCGACGCCACTCAAACTGCTTTTTACGAAGGAAAAGGAATCTGCTATTTGCAAGAATTAAATAAAGACAAAAAAATTGTATACAGTTCAAACTTTGAACTTGACGGATTAACTTTTTTAGAACCAAACATCCACTTATTTAGCTTTAACAACCCTTATGGCGCTTGTCCAAAATGTGAAGGTTACGGAAATATTATCGGTATTGATGAAGACCTAGTTATCCCAAATACTGCACTCTCAATATACGAGAATTGTATTGCACCTTGGAAAGGTGAAAGTATGGGATGGTACAGAGATCAATTAGTAAACAACAGTCATAAATTCGATTTCCCTATTCATAAGCCTTATTTTCAATTAACAACCGAACAAAAAGATTTAGTTTGGAAAGGAAATCAATACTTTGAAGGACTAAATGATTTCTTTAAAGAATTAGAAGAGAAAAATTATAAAATTCAAAACAGGGTAATGCTTTCTCGCTATCGAGGAAAAACAAAATGTACTACTTGTAAAGGAAAAAGGCTACGTCCTGAAACCAATAATATAAAAATTGGAGGTATAACTTTATCCGAATTGGTTGATTTACCCATCAAAAAACTGATTACTTTCTTTAAAAATTTAGAGTTATCAGAATATGATCAAAAAGTAGCTAAACGTCTTCTTATAGAAATCAATAATAGATTGTCTTTTTTAGAAGATGTTGGATTAGATTATCTTACCTTAAACAGGAATTCAGCTTCTCTCTCAGGTGGAGAATCTCAACGAATTAATCTGGCAACATCATTAGGAAGTAGTTTGGTAGGTTCTATGTACATTTTAGACGAACCAAGCATTGGTTTACATCCAAAAGATACTGAAAGATTAATTAAAGTTTTGATTTCATTAAGAGATTTAGGAAATACTGTAATTGTAGTTGAGCATGATGAAGATATCATGAAAGCTGCTGATATGATTATTGATATTGGTCCCGAAGCAGGAACTTATGGAGGTGAATTGGTAGCACAAGGAACTTACGATGAAA
>CAMLKV010000199.1 GCA_946480635.1 uncultured Flavobacterium sp. | reverse complement strand
TTTCATTATCAAGTATTCGTGCAAAGAAAGAGCTTGAAGCTCAACTAAAACCTGAACAAAAACATCACGAAGAGTTACCAACTGAGCCATTCACAGAGACTCAAATGCAAGAACAATGGGTTAAATATGCTCAAAAGTTAGGTAATAAAGGATACCGAATTTTAGAATCTTTACTACTAATTAATGATCCTAAACTAGAAGGAACCACCATTTATCATGAGCTACCAAACGAAAGTTCTAAAATTGATTTTGATGGTGAAAAACATGATTTATTAGGTTACTTAAGAGGCAAACTTCACAACCATAATATAACAATCGAAATTGTTATAAACGAAGCAATAGAAAGTAAAAAAGCATTCACGGTTGAGGAAAAATACAACCGCTTAAAAGAGTTAAATCCTGCTTTAGAACTTTTGAAAAAAATGTTTGATTTGGATTTGTAGAATTCTACAAACTATATTTTCCCTTGATACATCGCTTTTACAATTCCATCTGAAAGTCCAATTTTAGGAACATAAATTTTATTTGCCCCACTCCATTTCATGGCATTCAAATAAATACGAAGTGCGTGTATAATTACATCGGCACGGTCGGTATTCAAAGCTAATTCAGCAATACGTTGTTCATATGTTAATGAATTGAGATACTGATATTGCGAATTAAGATAGATATATGACAAAGGTTTGTCTTGCATTTTACCCGAAAGTTTAAATATCTTATTAATATTTCCTCCAGAACCTATTAAAGTAATATTATCATAATTTTGGGTATTGGTTTTAATCCATTTTTCTATTTCTTGCCAAACCACTTCGTTAACCATATCGTTCAGCAAACGAACTGTACCATTTTTAAATGATTTTGAAGCAATCATTTTTCCTTCTGAAAATAAAGAAAATTCGGTACTACCTCCACCTACGTCAACATACAAATAAGTGGCATCGGTTCTTATGAAATGGTGCAAATCTGAAGCAGCAATAATTGCTGCTTCTTTTTTACCATCTATAATTTCAATTTTAATATCAGCTTTTTTCTTTATTATATCAGCAACCTCTTTCCCATTGTAAGCTTCTCTCATTGCAGAAGTTGCACACGCCATATAACGTTCCACTTTATATACTTTCATTAGCAATTTGAAAGCTTTCATAGCATCAATCATACGATCGATATTCTCCTCTGTAATCTCTCCAACAGTAAAAGCATCTTGACCTAAACGAATTGGCACTCTAAACAAAGCACTCTTATTAAACTGCGTTTCTTTTCCTTCTTGTTCAACAATATTAGTAATTAGCAAACGCATGGCATTTGATCCAATATCGATTGCGGCATATTTTTTAATTGTAATCATAAATCATTAATCAGTATAAAAACTACAGTTTTTCTGTAACTACTTCAATTTTGTTTTGGTAGTATTTGTACATCTCTTGTTGTGCTCTAAAAATTGGGTTATCACCTCTAACTCTGTATTTATTATCGAGTTTTTCTGAATGATAACGAGCTTTTACATTTGCTTTCCAACCTATTTCGAATGTTTCAAGCAATTCCTTTCTGATATTTTCATCATAAATAGGACAAGTAACTTCTACTCTACTATCTAAATTTCTTGTCATAAAATCGGCTGAAGAAATATAAATATCAGGATTATTATTATTACAGAAAATATAAACTCTAGAATGCTCTAGGTAGGCATCTACAATCGAAATAGCTTCTATATTTTCACTCATACCTTTCACACCTGGTATCAATGAACAAATTCCTCTTATGATTAATTGTACTTTAACCCCCGCCCTGCTTGCGTCGTATAATTTGTCAATCATTTTATAATCTGACAAACTATTCATTTTTAATTTTATATAGGCAGGTTTCCCTAAACTTGCATTTAAAATTTCTCTATCTATCAATTTATAAAAACGACTTCGTGTATAATGTGGAGAAATAATTAAATGTTTATACCTGTGTAATCTGTAATTGATTTGGAAAAATTCAAAAACCTTTGCAGCTTCTTTCAAAATTTGCTGATGCGCTGTCAACAATGTTACATCAGTATAGACTTTTGCTGTCGATTCATTGAAATTTCCTGTGGAAATAAATCCGTAACGACGTAATTTCCCTTCTTCATTTATTCTTTCAATCAAACAAATTTTACTATGAACCTTTAATCCTTTCACTCCGAAAATAAGTTCAATGCCTTCCGTTTGCATCATCTCTGCATACGATATATTACTTGCTTCATCAAAACGTGCCTGCAATTCTATCTGAACAGTTACTTTTTTTCCATTTTTAGCAGCATTTATCAATGAACTAACTATTTGTGAATTTTTTGCCAGACGATACAATGTTATTTTGATTGCAGTAACTCTTGGATCAAGTGCAGCCTCACGCAAAAACTTTATTATACTGATATGGGGCATTGATAAGATAATCTCTTTTATCAATCATTTTAAGAATACTTCCATCTAAATGTAATCCTTCAACTGGAAGTGGAGAGTTTACTTTATATAGTAAATCATATCTACCTAAGTTAGGAAAATCCATATAATCTCTTCGGTTATGATAACGACCTCCAGGGATTATACTATCTTTAGAATCGATTCCCATTCTGCGAAGAAAAAACTTAAGCGTATCTTTATCTATGGTCTGATCATATATAAATCGAACTGGTTCTCCAATTCTTCTATCTTTAACACTCGAAGAAATTTTTTCGATAAAACTTTTATTCAAATCACTATCTAACTCTAACTGAGCATCTCTAGTAATTTTAATCATATGAGCCGAAATACTTTCATAATCGAAAATATTAAAGATTTTATGAAGATTATACCGAATAACATCATCAAGCAAAATAATATACTGCTTATCGTTATTTGAAGGTAACACTACAAATCTGTTGATTGTTTTTGGGATTTCTATAACGGCATAACGAATATCCTTCTTAACTTTCATCTTCTCCAAAATCGAAGAATTTTCAGTAGGACTCATTACTAATTTAACAGCTAAGTATCCAGAGGTGTCTTTAAGTAACGGAAACTCATCAAGGTCATTTAAAATAATAGTTACAAGCTCAGGACTAACCTTTTGATTGAAGAAATCTTTTAAAAACATTTGTTGTTCTTTATTGATTTCAGTTTCATTAATAATATAAATGCCTTCCTTTTCTAACTCTTTTTCAATAATACTTAAAATACGTAAACTTTCAGATTGTTGGTCAATCACAGTTTCTGTAATATCTTTTAAGAGTTTTTGCGATGAAATCCCTCCAAGTATATCTTCATTTGTTTGTCCAGTCATATTTAAACGACGGATTGCAGCATACCTTACTCTAAAAAACTCATCTAAATTATTCGAAAAAATACCCAAAAACCTCATTCTATCTAGCAATGGTACTCTTTCATCTGCAGCTTCTTGTAATACTCTAAAATTAAATGCTAACCAGCTCTTTTCTCTATCTATATATCGGTTTTCAGTCAATTTCTTTAGGAAAAACAGTTTTAATCGTTTTTCCTCCGTTAATATTTTTCCAACTACTTTGCTCGAATTGTAAAAACACAAATCCAGCTGTAGGAACATTATCTATATATTTATTTCCAAATTTATTGACAAAATTTGTAATAGCCTCGTTATGTCCAAAAAGAATTAAATTATCAATTGCATCATTAGATTTTTTAATTTCTGATTCTAATTGACTTTCATCAAACGTATATAACTTGTCAATAAAATTAATTTTTGACACATCTATTTTAAGCGTCTCACAAAAAATCTTACATGTTTCTGAAGCTCTCACTGCTGTACTGCACCAAAATACTAAATTTTCCGGTAAAATACTAGCCACTTTTTTAGCCACTTTTTCTACAGCTAAGATACCTCTCGCTTCAAGAGGTCTTTGTTTATCAGTGATTCCAAAATCCCAACTAGATTTTGCATGTCTAACTAAAATTAATGACTTCATAATCTAACTTTAAACAATTATAAATTAAATACTTAAAAAATTGATTTATATCTTTTTTTATAGAAAAATAGTTACTTCATGGATAATTATTGTGATTTTATCGAAAAAAGTAAAACCAGTGAACACTTTTTTATTTAATGTAATAATTTAGCATTGTTAAAGGTAAATAAAAATACCAATAACAAGTTTCCATAAATAGTAAATTCACAATACCACTTCGCAGAATTTACAATTTACTTTTTACCCAAAAATCCATTATAGTTTCATTATTGCCTTGTTCTGTTATAACTAATCTTTTAGCTATAACCGACTCGTTATCTCATTTTTTAACTAAAACGCGATGTTTATGGAAAATTCTACTATTTTGCATACGAATCCAAACCGCAAGCAAAATCTCTTCCTGACACTTGTGCTATTATGCACAACCATTGCTTTTTCGCAAAATCCATACGACTGTAACAACTGTTCTTCTCAAGATATTAGTGTACAGAAAGTTGAATTGGTTTCTGCGACCTCTGATGGGAATGGTGGTTATATCCCCCTTCCAGCTACCTGTAATAGTGGAGACACTATGAACGGATATTTAAAAGTTACTTTAGATCAAAATTCTACGACTCGATATGGGATTCAGATAAGTGCCGATGTTTATGTGAATGACGTATTTAGCACTGCTATTAATTTTGAAAGTTGTAATTCATTTAATTCTGGAACATACTCTTTGTATATTCCTCTTATAGGCAACCCAATAAGTTGGACCTGTGGCACAACACTTTCTTTAAGAAAAATTTTTATAGGATGGGGAAATTCTGTCGCAAATAATATTTGTAACGTTGGAAACTGTGATGTTGGACCTAAATGTTACAAATATAACATTGACACTAATTTTGTGGTTATAACTCCTTTGAGTGTAAATTTTACTGCTGTTGGATCTTGTCCTCCAAATAATTTAGCGCAAACATTTGTTTTTAATTCAACTACAAGTGGAGGTGTGACACCATATAGTTATAGTTGGATTGTTACAAAAAACGGAAATCCTGTTCCAGGATCACCTTTTTCTGGATCACCTCTTACATTAAATTTTTCTAATTTGGGAGGCGCTGGGACTTACTCTGTTTCATTACAAGTAACGGATAGTAATACCCCTCCAACTGTGAGCACAAATACACAAACTATAACTGTTGGCTCTTGTTGT
>CAMLKV010000198.1 GCA_946480635.1 uncultured Flavobacterium sp. | reverse complement strand
ACCTTCGGTTCGTTTTTGATGGATTCCGTGTGAACTCACTTCCATGAAACAATATTCACAACCTGCTTCAACCATTTCATACATGTAATAATTGATAGTCAACGAATCAGGTGTTGTGTGAGTAGCTTTATATTCTATTTCATCAACCAAAATCTTAACTGTAGAAAGCAAACCAACTTTATAACCTGCTTTTTTAAACAATTGATATAAAAGAGAAGCAATAGTTGTTTTTCCGTTGGTTCCTGTTACTCCAACAAGTTGCAATTTTGAAGATGGATTGTCGTAGTAATTATTAGCCAAATGAGCTAAAGCTTCATTAGTATCTTTAACAACTACATATACAATTTCTGACAATACATTAGCAGGTAATTCTTGACAAACTATTACCGAAGCTCCAAGTGAAATTGCTTTATCTATAAACTCATGACCATCAGAAACTGTTCCTTTGATAGCCACAAAAACATCATCTTTTTCAATTTTCCTAGAATCGAAATGAATTGCGTTTACCTCAACATCTGTTGAGCCTTGCACTGCTTCTATTGCTACTTTATATAAAACTTCTTTAAGCTTCATTATGATAATTCTAGTGTTATTGTATTATTTTTTATAATTGGCTGACCTGGCAAAATAGATTGTTTTTTTACTTTACCAATTCCAATTGCTTTTACTTTCATACCTAAATTTTCAAGTAATGCAACTGCATCCATACCAGCCATACCTTTTAAATTTGGAATAACTGAAGGTTTTTTATTCAGCTTAGCGTTGTAGGCATAATAATTGCCTTCTTGATCTTTAAATTTTTTCTTTAAAGTTTTTATTTCGTTTGTTGAAGGCACATCTGTAAACACCTTTTGTGCAATTCTTTTAAAAACTGGCCCAGCTACATCTGCACCATAGTAATTATTTTTTGATGTATTTGGTTTATGTACAACTACAATACAAGAATACTTAGGATTTTCTGCTGGAAAATATCCTACAAATGAAGATGCATAATACATATGATCGTCTCCTTTGTGATAATTCACCTGTGCAGTTCCTGTTTTTCCTGCCATTGAAAAATCTTTAGAATACAACTTAGAACCCGTTCCTTTTTTAACCACATTTTTAAGTACTGCTTGCACTTTTTTAAGTGTTTCATCTGAACAAATACTTGGATTAATAACTTGCTTGTCAAATTTTTTGATGGTTTTATTCCATTCTTTTACTTCCTGAACAAACATTGGCTTAACCATTTCACCATTATTAGCAATAGCATTATACAATGCTAATGTTTGCAATGGTGTGACAGAAACACCGTATCCAAATGCCATCCAAGGTAAGGAAATCCCACTCCAGCCTTTTTGGCCAGGTTGTGGTATTTTAGGAATTCCTTCTCCCTTAAATGGTAATCCTAGTGGTTTGTTTAAACCTAAACTATTAATTCGGTCAACAAACTGTTTTGGGTTATTTTTGTAATTTTCGTAAACTGCCTGAACTAAAACCGTATTTGAAGAAACTTCAAATCCACGTCCTAAAGAAATTTTACCGTAACCTCCCTCGTGTGAATCACGCACATGACGCCCTTTATAAACAATATCTCCTCCTTTAGAGTCATATACTTTACTAGTGTCAATTTTTTCATCATCCAAAAGCGCAATTAAGTCAACCAACTTAAATGTTGATCCAGGTTCATGCGATTCTCCAACTGCATAATTAACGGTTTCATAATAGGAGCCATCTTTTTCATCTCTACCTAAATTAGAAATGGCTTTAACCGCTCCTGTTTTTGTTTCCATTACCACTACACAGCCATGGTCTGCCTCGTAATCCTGTAATTGCTTTAACAATGCATGATGTGCTATATCTTGAACATAAACATCGATGGTTGACACAATATCATATCCATCACGCGGCTCAACTTCATAGTTATCATGAATAGGCTTCCATTGCCCTTTGGCTATTTTTTGTTTTAAAATTTTACCATCAGTCCCATTTAGATATTTACTAAAAGCTCCTTCTATACCAACTGGCAATAATTTGCCATTTTCATCATATCGCTCGTAACCTATTGTTCTTTTAGCGATTTTCCCAATTGGATGCTCACGAACTGTTTTTTGTTCTGTAATCATTCCTCCTTTATAAGCACCTAGATTAAAAAGTGGAAATCCTTTTATTGTCATATATTGCGTATAGCTCAAATCGCGAGCTACTAAGAAATATCTGTTTTTATTTGCTCTGGCTTTTCTAAACTCATTTAAATAAGTATAGGCCGATTTATTTTCTAAAAGTTTTGATAATGAGTCTGACAATGATTTCACATTCTTATCAAAGTTTTCTTGTGTTGGTGCCAATGCATCAAAACGAATGGTGTACTCAGGAATTGAGGTTGCTAATAAACTTCCGTCTGAAGAATACACATTCCCTCTATTCGCAGGAATAACAAAGTTTTTAATTGTTCTTTCTTTAGCTAGCTTACGGTAATAATCACCTTCGACCCACTGTATATTAGTGAGCTTGATGCCTACTGCCGTTACCATGATCAAAACAACCAATGCAACGATATAGATACGATTTAATATGTTTCTATTTTCTACTGCCATAGCTTATCCCAAGCTGATTTTTCTTTTGCTACTTTAATTTTTTTTGGAGGAACCGATGAAGGAAAGATTTCTTTTTCAATCATTTCTTCAGCCACTGTCGATTCCATTTTTATTTTCATAAGTTCAGATCTTCTGTCAACAAACTCAGATCTTAACTCTTTTACTTCACTAGTTAATTCAGCTATTTTATATACTTTACTTTCATAACTATGCGTATTTGCAATCATTATGATTGCTAGAAAAATTAAAAAGACAATGAACCCCCAATTTTTTGTTGCGTCTTCATTGACTAGAAATTTTGCTTTTAATATGCTGTAAAACTTGTTTTTCATAATTTTTCAGCGATTCTTAGTTTAGCACTTCTAGCACGATTGTTAATTGCTATCTCTTTATCTGTAGGAACAATTAACTTACCTATACTTTTAAAAGGAACCTCATATCTTCCAAACATATCCCTCTCCGGCTCCCCTTCAAACATTCCATTCTTTATATATCGCTTTACCAGTCTATCTTCTAATGAATGATATGAGATAACACTTAATCGACCACCTGGATTTAGAATTTCATTGGTTTGTTCCAAAAACTCTTTAAGCACTTCCATTTCCTGATTTACCTCAATTCGGATTGCTTGATATATTTGAGCCAGAATTTTATTTGCTTTATGCCCTGGTAAAAATCGGCTTAGTACTTGTTTTAAATCTTCAGTATTAACTATAACTTCCTTCTCTCTTTCTTCGACAATTGTTCTTGCTAGAGCCGCAGCATTTTTAAGCTCTCCATATTCTAAAAAAATACGACGTAAATTTTTATCATCATATTCATTCACAACTCTGTAAGCACTTAACTCATTTCGCTTACTCATTCTCATATCCAACTCTGCATCAAAACGGGTTGAAAAACCTCTTTCTGGCACATCAAACTGATGAGACGAAACCCCTAAATCACCTAGAATTCCGTCAACCGTTTTTACCCCATTAAACCTCAAAAACCTTTTTATGTATCTAAAGTTTTCTTTAATTAATGTAAAGCGTGGATCATCAATTTCATTTAGCCAAGCATCTTCATCTTGATCAAAAGCAAACAATTTTCCATTTTCTCCTAATCGAGATAATATTTCTCTTGAATGACCTCCACCCCCAAACGTCACATCCACATAAACACCATCAGGCTTAATATTTAAACCATCAACCGTCTCCTTCAATAAAACTGGATTATGATATTCCATTGTCATCATCATTAGTGTTACCCATTACTTCTTCAGCCAAATCTGCAAAATCAATTTCAGAATCATCTACCGCCTTTTCATACAATTCTTTATCCCAAATCTCAATAATATTAATTGCCGAAGACAACACAACATTACTGTTTATTGCAGCAAAAACTGCCAAATCTTTTGGAACCAATAATCGACCCGTCGAATCAATCTCCACCATCCTTACACCAACAGTAAATCGACGAATAAAATCGTTATGCTTTTTATTAAACCTATTAAGCTTGTTTATTTTTTGCATCATAACATTCCACTCAGCCATTGGATACAATTCCAGACATTGTTGAAAAACCGAACGCTTCAAAACGAAACCATCCTGCAAAGATGAGTTCAACTGATTCTTCAAAGCGACAGGCAGCATTAACCTTCCCTTAGAATCAGCCTTACATTCATATGTTCCAACAATGGTATTCAAGCAGTTGCAGTTTTTGTATGATACTGTACAAATGTAGAAAATAATTTACCACATTTTACCACTAATTACCACTTTGTTGATAAGTTTTACCATTTTTAACTTTAAGAGATTTTTTTGTGTGTTTTTTTTATTTTAAGAAATTATTCGCAATAAAACACTCCAATTAAAATCTTTTTTTGATTTTTTTTCAAAATTTAACATCGTCAAAACACAACACATCTCACTGAAAACTAAACACTTAACTTATCAACATTTAAAATTGAAAAACAATCAAAAAATGTAATTCGTATTTTAATCCTATATTTGCCTAATAAACCATATCAAATAACCAAAGTGAGTAACTTAATAAAAGACGGTAAATACGAATATTTTGAGGCTGGTGAAGGGACACCAATTATTATCTTACATGGATTAATGGGAGGATTAAGTAATTTTGATGGTGTCGCGAATTATTTTCCAAGCAAAGGTTATAAAGTTGTAATTCCTCAATTGCCTTTGTACACCCAAAATATTTTAAAAACTAATGTAAAGTCATTTGCAGTTTATGTAAAAAACTTTATCAATTATAAAGGATTTAATCGAGTGATTCTTCTAGGAAATTCTCTTGGCGGGCATATTGCTTTATACTTCACTAAAATGTACCCTGAAAGAGTTTGCGGTTTAGTAATTACAGGAAGCTCTGGATTATATGAAAGTGCCATGGGTGATAGTTATCCAAAACGTGGTGATTATGAGTACATAAAGAAAAAAGCACAAGATGTTTTTTACAATCCCGATGTAGCCACACCAGAAATTATTGATGATGTATACGCAACAGTAAACGATCGAATTAAGTTAATTAAAACACTTACGATTGCTAAAAGTGCAATTCGTCATAACATGGCC
>CAMLKV010000197.1 GCA_946480635.1 uncultured Flavobacterium sp. | reverse complement strand
CTTTAGCAATTCCTTTGGAAATAACATATTGAACTGTAGATTTTGCTCTTCGGTCAGATAAACTCATATTATATTTATCATTACCGCGTGAATCAGTATGTGATTTAGCAAAAATTACCATTTCTGGATATTGATTCATAACTGCAACTAATTTATCTAACTCAGATGCACCTTGTTGAGTAATATTACTTTTGTTATAATCAAAATAAATATTGTTTAAGATTACTTCAGTCTCAGTAACAATAGCTTCAATTGGTTTTAAACTAACATTTAAAGCAACTTCTCCTTTTTGTTGAGGCACAGTAACAGTTTCATCATAATAACCGTTTCTAGACACTGTAACTGTTTTTGCTTGTTCACATTCAAATTGGAAATTAGCTTTACCTATCTCATTCGATAGTCCATTAGCTAAACCATTTTGGCTTCCTCCCAACACACTAACTTTAGCTTCAGCTACAGCAGCTCCAGATTTAGCATCATTAATATTAACAATTAAATCAGTATTACAAACAGGAATAGCTAGATAGATATCATCATCTCCTGCACCACCGTCTCTATTACTTGATAAAAACGCAATATTTTTATCTTGATTGAAAGTAAAACCGAAATCATCTTTTTCACTATTTACTGGCTTACCAAGGTTGATGGGTTCTGAACCTTTAGTCACATCAAAAGCATAAACATCAAGTCCTCCTAATCCTCCAAGACCATTTGAAGAAAAATAAAGGGTATTATTATCCGCAATAAAAGCTGATAATTCATTACCCTCAGTATTTACTTTTGAGCCAAGATTCTCAGGAGTACCAAAAGTACCATCACTATTAACAGATACTTTCCAAACATCTGTTTTCCCTATGCTACCAGGCATATCTGAGATAAAATAAAGAGTACTTCCATCTTTACTTAACGAAGGACTACTTGTGTTAAATTCTTTACTGTTAAAAGAAACAGGCGTTATGTTTGACCATTTTCCATCAACATTTGTTGCTTTAAAAATGTTAACTTTTCCTTGTTTTGTTTTCTTATCAGCACTTTTTACGAACTTTTTATCAAAAAAACTTTCTCTAGAAAAAAACATTGTATTACCATCTGCACTAATCGTGACTGGACCTTCGTGATAAGAAGAGTTAATTTCAGTAACTGGAGTTGCGATAGCGTTTAATTGACCATCCACAAAATCAGCCTTATAAATATCTAAATAAGGTTGATCATTCCAATCATATGTCTTTCTGGAAGTATTTCTAGCACTAGCAAAATAAACCGTTTGATCTTTTAGAAAAGCTCCAAAATCGGAGTACTTAGAACTAGTTGGAACAGCTTTAACATCGAACTTCTTAGATTGTCCCAGAATTTCATTTAACTGATTTTTATTGCCTGATTTTTGAGCTCTTTGATCATTTGGAGCCAGTGATGCAAATTTGCTCATGGCTGCGTTAGCTTCAGGATACTTACCATTTGCTTTTAGCATTTCAGCATAACGAAAATATGTTTCTGCATCTTGTTGGGATGCTGTTGCTTGTGCATACCATTTTTCAGCTTCAACTGAATTAAAAACATTATAATAACAGTCCCCTAATTGCTTAAAAACATAAGCATCAGCTTTACCTTTATCATTAATCTTTAAATATTCTTTTGCAGCATCAACAAACTCATAACGATTAAAAAGTTGATCTGCTACTTTAGTTTCTTTGTTTTGCGCTTTTGTAGTAGATATTACAAAAGCAAAACCTATAGCTATATATATTTTTTTCATTTTAAGTTTGTTTATGTTAGAAATAACGTGGCGAACTTGACACTTTCTTAGGGAAGTTCAAATCAAACAACAGCATAACTTCATGAGATGAAGGAGTTGTTACATCAAGATCTGAAACAATATGATCATAAGCGTATCCAATTCTAAGTCCATCAGTAATTCTATAATTTACCAAAGCACCAAATGAATCATCTAGTCTATAAGTTGCTCCAAGTTCGAATTTATCAAAAAACAAAAAGTTAGTTGATACATCTAATGAAGTTGGTGCTCCAAAAGCTGATTTCAACATGAAATGAGGTTTAAACTTAGTTTTCTCACTCAAATTGAAAACATATCCCCCCGTAAGGAAATAATGTTGTACTTCTGAACCGTATTCTACTCCATTATAATCTAGATGAGCAGATTTAAGCATGTTAGGAATTGAAAAAGCCAAATAGTACTTATTTGTGTAATAGAATAAACCTGTTCCTATGTTAAGATGCGCATTAGAAGTATCTTCAGCAAAAGGGCCGTCAGTTGGAACTGCTAAAGTAGAAGCAATTTGACTGTTTAATCCAATCTTTTGAAAAGTTACACCTGCTTTAATACCTGCAGCTAATCTATGTTCTCCACCAAGGTTTAATGTATATGAGAAATCCCCATAAACATTATTCTCTTCAACTGGACCAATTCTGTCTGAAACAACAGACAATCCAAGTCCAACATTTTTACCAACTGGTGAATGACCCGTTGCAGTAAATGTAGTAGGTGCATCTTCAATTTCAACCCACTGTTTTCGGAATAATAATCCAAAGCTTAAATTTTCTTTCGACCCTGCATAGGCTGGATTCATCACGTTCATATTATACATGTATTGTGTATAATGTGGATCCTGCTGAGCTTTAACATCTGTAAATGCTAGAACAACAACTAGGGCTGTGAAAAATATTTTTTTCATTTTTAATTTTGTTTTATTTGGTTAGAAATGTAGTCTGTGCAAAACCGCACAGACTACAATCTATCTTATTTATTAATGTAAATCCAACCCGATTTATTTTGACCATCATTTTGTTCGAAAACAAAATAGTAAGTTCCTACTGGCAAATCATCACCTTTATCTGTTTGTCCATGCCATTGATCTGTATAATTGCTGTAGCTATAAACTTTAGTACCGTATCTGTTAAAAATACTTAACTGTTTAACACCTAAACCTCTTAAGTCAAATGTATCATTATTACCATCTCCATTAGGTGATATCCCTTTTGGAATAGTACAAATTGATGACAACACAACAAAATCTTGAGTATCTATACATCCATCAGGTGAAGTAGTTACTTTTACTGTGAATGTTAGAGGGAAACTTCCTGATGAAATGTTGTTTGTTTGAACATACTGACTTACGTTAAATGTATTTTGATTAAGCCCTGAAGCAACTATATCTCCATTAGAGTTTGTCCATTCGTATACTGTGCTAGTCGGATCAAATGAACTATTGATAGGAGAAGCTGTTAATATATAGCTAGATCCTTGACATTCACCTACTGCATCAATTGGAATCTCAGTTGTATCTGGAGAAACTGTTATAGAATATGTACTAGAACACCCTTGATTTGTAATAGTAACAACATATATTCCATAATCATCATAACTAATTGAACTTGTAGTATCAGGCAGTGGTCCACCATCAAGTGTCCATGAATAAGTTACTGGATTAGCTGTTGTATAATTTACAGGAGTTACTGTAATTACAGCTATTTCATTAATACACTTCACAAGATTAGTTCCATCAATTGTTGCTTGAGGCACAAAATTAACAGTAAAGTTAGTCGTGATTGGAACTACATTAGTACACCCGTTTACTGTTACCTGTACTTCATATAAACCTGTTTGTGTAGGATTATATTGGTAAGAAGTTGCACCAGGAATAACTCCGTTATTAAACAACCAAACATACGTTGCATTACCGACAGCAAAGTTTGTAGGATTTACAGTCAACGTCGCAGATTCGCCAGCACAAATTGTGTTATCTAAATCAGATGATGAAATAGTAGCAATTGGATTTGCATTAACGGTAATTATGAATTGCTCTTGAACTTGTGGACAACCATTAGCCGCAGCAACGGTATTATAAACCGTATAAGTTCCTGCTGTACTGTTAGCTAAGTCAATCTCACCCGTAGAAGAATTTATAATTAATCCAGTAGAAGAAGTAAATACTCCCGAAATCCCACCTCCAATAAATGTAGGTAATACAGTACCTTCACTTTGACAATGACCAGAAGTTCCATAAGTAAAAGTAGCCAATGGTAAAGCAGTAATTGTAATCGAAGCTGTTTCTGTAACGATTGGACAACCTCCCCCAGCAGCAATTTCATTAGTTACAGTATATGTACCAACAGTACTTGCCGCTAAGTCAATTTCACCCGTTGCAGGATTAATAACTAATCCAGGAGCAGATGTAAATGTACCAGCAACACCACCACCTGTAAACACAGGAATTGCAAATCCTCCATTAGAACAATATGGCGCAGTTCCATAGTTAAATGTTCCTATTGGCAATGCATTAATTGTTATTTGTGTCTGCTCAACAACAGAAGGACATCCATTAGCTGCTGCAATTGTATTATTAACAGTATAAGTTCCTGCAGTACTATTAGTTAAGTCAATCTCACCAGTTGTAGCGTTTATTATTAAACCTGCTGTTGAACTGAAAGTACCAGCAACACCACCTCCAATAAATGTAGGCAATATATTTCCTTCACTCTGACAATGATCAACAGTTAAATAATTAAATGTTGCTATTGGTAGCGCATTAATTGTAATTGTAGCAGTAGCCTGTACTATTGGACAAGCCCCATTTGCAGCAATTTCATTAGTTACTGTATAAGTGCCTACTGTACTTGCAGCTAAATCAACTACACCAGTTGTAGGATCAATAACCAAACCTGGAGTAGATGTAAATGTACCAGCAACACCACCTCCTGTAAACACAGGAGTTGCAAATCCTCCATTAGAACAATAAGGTGCAGAACCATAATTAAATGTTCCAACTGGCAACTGATCAATTGTAACCTGTGTTTGAGTTGTAAATGCCGGGCATCCACTTCCTGCAGGTATAGTATAAATAACTGTATACAAACCAGGAGTACTTGTGCTTGGTGTGATTGCTCCTGTAGTTGGGTTAATAGATAATCCTGACGCTGGCGAAATAGAATAGAAACCACCTGTTGTTCCTGTTATTATAGGAGATTGTGGCGTTGTATTATTCTTACAATAAGAAGCTGAACCATAAGCGATTGTAGCCGATGGTGGGTTACTAATTGTTACACTAAACGTTGCCGTAGATGTAGGGCAATCTGTATCACCTGGAATTGTACTAGTAACTGTATATGTACCAACAGCACTTGCAGCTAAATCAATAACTCCAGTTGTTGGGTTAATAACCAAATTAGG
>CAMLKV010000196.1 GCA_946480635.1 uncultured Flavobacterium sp. | reverse complement strand
CGGAGAACTGGTCAAGTACCAGCCATCCGGCAAATTGTAGTTTAGAAACGGTTGACCAGAAATTTTATAAACCACAAAGTTTTTATATTTTTCACCCAATCCTAATGCATTGATATATTGGTCTTTTTTAAAATCAATATGCTCCCCTATAATCTCATTTTTAGACTCAGGAAAATTCATCTTTGCTAAATCTATATTTTGAGAATTACAACTTTGCAAAAAATTCAAAACTAACATTGAAAAAATTATTCTTACTGACATCAATTAATATTTTTATTGTTTTTTAGGCCAAATTAACACCTTATTTTCTATTGATAACATTTTAGACAAACTATCTACAATATCAAATTTAGGAAAAAACTCATGTTGTTTATTGTAATCTAATGGAGTCCAATCAGATGAAGCTTTTTTATAGGAAAAGCCGACTTTAATTTTTAAAATCACCTGTCCAACACAAGGATCAATTTCAAGTTTTGGTTGATAATAAACTCCGACATTTGAATCATATTTCAAAGTGTGTCCTGATGTAATTCCAATCTTAACTCCAGCACTTAATTCGCCCTCAGCATGAGCTTCAGCTACAGGCTCTTTTACAGTCCCAATAATAACTATCATTCCTTTAAGATTCAATCCCGCTTTAAGTTCAACTCCTAATTTAGAAGCTAATTCGAAATTAACTTCTTTGCTTTTATTTACTGTACTAAAAGTTCCATCTATTTTACCTTCAATAGTTCCTGTTATTACAAGATCAATATACATTTTTAATGAAATCTTGACACTCTCTGACTCATAACCTTCTTCTGCCCAAGCCCTTACTTCATTAAATATTTTTAAAGCGGCAGCATTACCCGTTCCTCCAGTAGTTACAGCAACACCTGCCTGTAAAGCCATACAAAGCAAGTCAATAGTTAATGAAAGTCCTACGAATGGTTCTGCCTGTAAATACAATATTATTTTAGTACCAATCTTCTTATGGTCAGGATCAACATCAGCTTCCCATTCAGTTCCAAAATGAAAAACAGGAGGTAACATTTCAACAGTAAAAGGCAAATTCGTTCCACTTTTTGTTTTAGCAATTTTACCTTTAGTTATCGATGTAATACCCTGCGAGATTTGTTTAACAGAAGAAATTACAGAAAATAACTTCTTTATTTTATCTGTATATTTAAATGTTAAATCTCTATTACTTCCATAAACTCCTTCTTTGTTTTTATCGAATTTAGCTTCTAATTTAAATCCACAATCAACCTCTGTATATTTCCCTTTTGCTTCATTGGCTAACTTCAAAGCATTAGATCTCATTTCTGCATGTCTTTCCTTAGATAATTTTTGCCATTTAATACTCAACTTATTACTAAGATTAACATATAAATCGAATTTCCAATGAATATCTGGATAAGCTTTAATCAATAATGTGTTATATCTACTGTCAGTAAAATATCTACAACTATGAATATCTACAAAATATTTAGTAGGTGTCGACATTGAAGGCCAAATATATTGTAATGGAGCTGGATCCCATGTAGCAAGAGCAGAACGAACTGGTACTGCTAAATTATCAGCTTCTTTTTCAATTCCTCCTTTTTGAGAATACTCAACCGAAGTAGCTTTTATTTTCTTTTTATGTTTATTATTTTTTGGTTGATGGCATGCAATTGTTTCAAATTCCTTCACTTCAACAAGGATATCTTTAAACTTACTTGGCGCAATTGTCTCATAAATAATTGTATCTGCATTGTGAGTGTATGCCAAAAAAGAAATATCAACACGTCTTGCTTCTACATAATTTTTTTCCTCTTTATGAAGGATATTATCTTTCCCATTTTTATCATCATCAGCCCCTCCAATAATTTTACCATCATTTAGCTGAATTTCACCTTTCGCATTACAGATTATTCTTCTCTGATCAATCCCTCCATCTATAAAATATTTTTTTACCGTTGCCGTTCTTGCTAAAGATAGCTCTCTATTATAATCTTGCTTACCTATTACACAGGCATAACCTTCCAAAGTTATTTTTGAAGACTGATTATCAATAAGATAATTAACCAAGTTATCTAGTACTTTTTTCGAAGCAGCTGTCAAAACACTTTGATCAAATTCAAAAAAAACAGTTTGATTGATTATTTCAGTACTTATTTTTGAACCAAATAATGTTGTTCCTTCTTTATAAACTTCTACTGGAGTTTTTTCTTCCTTCCCATCTTTTTTTTGGGTTTCAGTAATGCTAATTATTGAAAATCTACAAAGTTCATTTTTCTTTTTATTGACCTCAGTTTCACCAACTTTAACAGGTGTATTGTTTGTAGGCTTTTTAGGAGTTTGTGGTACACTTTTATTTTTGATTCTTAAATAACGTGCATGTATGATGTCATCTTTATCATCTTTAATATAGTTACCAAATGCATCTTTTACCTTTATATAAAACTTTTCAGTTTCTTCAATATCAACAATATCTGCTTTCCATAAGGAAGTGTTATTGATTTCAAGATTAATTTCGCCGTCAATTACTTCTACATTGGCAATTGTCCTTATATGATTGTCTTTCTTTTTTCCTGTTATGTAACTTCCTTCTCTAAACCTATAAATCTCTACAGTTAGTATATTACCATTTAATCCTTCTGTATTAAGTCCTAAATAAAGTTTCTCTCCGTAACTAAACTGTCTACTTCTTTCATCTTTTCCATCATTAGATGTACTCCATTTACTATTAATAATTTTAGGAGTACAATAGCCACGTACATACAATCCAGTTTCATTTTTCAAATCTCTTTTACCGGACATACTTGCTTCAATGTAATACGTATAAGGACCACAAAGCTTCTTCTCCAATCTAAAACCATAGAGATTGTTAGAAGGAAGAACCATTTTCTTTACAATGAACTTTTCTTTACCATCCTGTCTAATCCAAGTAAGATTTTTTTCTTTTTCCGTTTTTGTCGTATCAGGATACCATTCATTAACTGAAAACCATGCAAATTTATCAGGCTCAATAGTTAAAAGCTTGTTAGGTATTGATTGTTTAGAATATACACCAGCACCTCCAGGTTCTGAACTATTCCACTTTATTTTTTTTACTCCTTTAGGCATAATTACGGCATTTATTTAGAAGCATCTTCACTCCCTTGATGAGTTGGTTTTCTTGATATCATTTTTGAGTTACTAACCATCGGATTCAACTGCTTTTGTACCGCAGGGTTGGCATTTTTAAAATTTTGTGCTCCTGCCGATGTCATTTGTCCGTGTTTAATGATTTCTATACAAGGAGAGCCAGCAACTGCACAAACTGCTTTACTATCTTCTAATAATGGATTTCCTTTATTGCTCATGACAACATCTTTATAAAAACCTTTCCACTCGGTCACATTAGGTTTACATGGCGGCGGTGGGTTTCCCATTTTAGGACAGTTACCAAAAGTATTTTTTTCAAAAGTAGCCGCACCAATTTCCTTAGTGGTAGCAATTAATTTTTTGCTCCCATCTTTGTCGTTAGCATATTCTTTTTTATGTGAAAGTACTTTTAACTTATCTGGTGCACTTCCAAATTGGCATTTACAAATCGCGTCTTGTACTACTAAATGTTTTTCACTCATGGCTTGGACTTAATCAATTAAAAAATGACTTTGTTTTTGCAGTTCTTTCTTTTCTTCTATCAAAATTTTAGAATCTGTATTTCTAATTCCTGAATTAGAGTTTGGATTAAGATTTGCAATTGAAACTTTAATTCGTTCCGGACTGTTAAGCGCAACTGAAGCTTCAACATAAGCTGCTTCGATAGAACGATCACTTGCATTTAAAAAATATTTACCTCGATAACTTCCGTCTGCAATTGTATAGCTTGAATCAGGATTAGCATAAAAAGGAAAATTAAACTTCGACTCTAAATCTTCTTTCGATCTATCTTCATTTATTGTACCGTTTTGATTTAATACAATATAATTTGACTCGTCATAATACTCCTCTATTTCGCTTTTTACAGTATAATTTATATCGCTCACATCGTTCAAAACAGGAAACTTGATTTCATCGTTTTTTGATTTTTTCTCAGGATACTCACAATAAATTCCATTAAAATAGGCTCTAATAAAATAATCACTAAGCAATGAAAGCTCTATTGACTCTTTTTCATTTAAGACTTCTTCGTTGATTTCTATGTACTTATCTACCCATTCACCTTCATATTCGTCATAAATATTCTCTTTTATAGTTTCCCATCTTTGCTTAATTTGTTCATAATTAGCAATCCCCGAAAAACTTCCGTTTTCATCAATCAAAATCTGTAACGGATAAAGCACTTGGGCAACTTTTACGGCTAAAACATCAGCAATTGCATCAGCCTCTTCATCATTTATATATATTTTAGAAATCCTATTGAGTTCAAAAACCTTTTCTTCTTCTTGTTGTCTTATGTAACGAAGATTTATCTCGTATTTTATAGTTTGTGAATCATCTCCTTTTTCTAATACTATAAATACCCCGTAATTTCTATTAAGTGTTGAGGGATAAAGCTCTAGTTTACTTTTACTTCCAAGTCTTACAAATTTTCGTAAAGAGATAGTATCTTCTTTTTGATTGAACTCAAAAGAAGGCAAAATCAACTCTGTTAAATGTGCTGGAAAATCTAACCCAATCAAATCTTTTATTTCACAATACACATTATGATGTGATTTCAAATCATATTCTTTGCAATTAAATTTTTTAGCAACACTACTTAAGGTATCTCCTTTTTGTATTTTATATTTTTTGAATTGAAGATTCATAGTAAAACATTAATAAACCATTCTCTTTCTATCTGACGTAGGATCCATTCCAATTCCTTCTCTTCTTGCTGACCAATGAAGATATTCATTCCTTAATGTTCTCAAATCTTTTTGTTCGTTGAGTTCTTTTTGATAGTTGGGAGAAGATTTATTGTTTTCATATTTTTCATGAATGTCTTTAAACCATTTAAATTTATAAGATGATCCATCACCCATAACATATGGCCTCAGTTTATCTTTTACTCTAACTAGCAACTCATCATTTGACATCTTGTATTTATTTTCAAGATTTTCAGATTTAAACACCACTTCTTCATTCACACTTGACTCTGCCATAAAATGTAGTGGTATATAACTGAATGTCTTTTTTAAGTCTCTTGTTCCTTGGAGTGCCCAATATAAATTTCCTCCTGTAATTTTGAGCTGTTCTTTTTTATACCAACCTTCATTTACTAATCTATATTTTAAAGG
>CAMLKV010000195.1 GCA_946480635.1 uncultured Flavobacterium sp. | reverse complement strand
TTCTGTTGGAGCTTGTGCTTGTTCAGGAGGGATCTTCGATACATATTCAGTATTGCAAGGAATTGACAAAGTAATTCCGGTAGATGTTTATGTGCCAGGTTGTCCGCCAAGACCAGAACAAATTGTTGATGGCGTAATGCGTTTGCAAGAATTGGTTAAATCAGAATCAGTTCGCCGTCGTAGCTCACCAGAGTACCAAGAACTATTAGCATCTTATAATATTAAATAAGACAATGGCTTTAGAAAACACTCAAATTCAAGATAAACTAGCAGAAACATTTGGAGAAAGCGTAATGCATTTTCGTCAAGAAGGTGATATGTTCACTTTTGATGTAGCTGCTGATAAAATTACTTCGGTGATTTTGTTTCTAAAAAATGATGAAACACTTAATTTTCATTTCTTAACAGACCTTTGTGGAATTCATTATCCGGATAGTGATGTTAATGAGCAATTTTCAGTTGTGTATCATTTACATAATTGGATAGAAAATAAGCGTATCAGAATCAAAGCTTTTTTAAACGGAGAAAATCCAGAGATTAAAACAATTTCAAATATTTTCTTGTCGGCAAATTGGATGGAGCGTGAAACATACGATTTCTTCGGAATCAATTTCTTAGGTCATCCACAGCTAAAAAGAATCCTGAACATGGACGAAATGGTTTCGTTCCCAATGAGAAAAGAATTTCCAATGGAAGATTCAGGAAGAACAGATAAAGACGACAGGTTTTTTGGAAGAACTCCATCAAACTGTTAATATATAATTTTTCAGATTCAGTAATGTCAGAACTATTATTAACACCAGAGCATCGCTACGCAAAAGTCATCAACGAAAGACGTAATGAAGACGGAAGCGAGCTTTCAATCCTAAACTTAGGGCCAACGCACCCTGCAACTCACGGAATTTTTCAGAATATCCTTTTAATGGATGGAGAACGTATTCTTGATGCAGAGCCTACAATTGGTTATATTCATAGAGCTTTTGAAAAAATTGCAGAGAATAGACCTTTCTACCAAATTACACCACTTACAGACCGTATGAACTATTGTTCTTCGCCTATTAACAATATGGCGTGGTGGATGACAGTTGAAAAACTTTTAAATGTTGAAGTGCCTAAACGTGCTCAGTATTTAAGAGTTATTGTTATGGAATTGGCTCGTATAGCAGACCACATTATTTGTAACTCGATTTTAGGAGTAGATACTGGTGCTTATACTGGTTTCTTATATGTATTTCAGTTCCGTGAAAAAATTTACGAAATCTATGAAGAAATTTGTGGAGCTCGTTTAACTACAAACATGGGAAGAATTGGTGGTTTCGAAAGAGAATGGTCTGACGAAGCTTTTAGAAAACTAAATGTATTTTTAGAAGAATTTCCTCCAGTTTGGAAAGAATTTGAAAACCTTTTTGAAAGAAATAGAATCTTTATTGATAGAACAGTTAATGTTGGTGGAATAACAGCTGAAAAAGCAATGCAATATGGTTTTACAGGACCAAATTTACGTGCTGCAGGTGTTGATTATGATGTTCGTGTGGCTCAGCCATATTCTTCATATGAAGATTTTGAATTTATAATACCAGTTGGAAAGTCAGGAGATACTTACGATCGTTTTTGTGTTCGTAATGCTGAGGTTTGGGAGAGTTTAAGTATTATCCGTCAAGCTTTAGAAAAACTACCTGAAGGGCCTTACCATGCTGATGTTCCAGATTATTACCTTCCTCCAAAAGAAGATGTTTACAACAATATGGAATCATTAATCTACCACTTTAAAATTGTAATGGGTGAAGTGCCTGTACCAGTGGCAGAAATTTATCATCCAGTTGAAGGTGGAAATGGAGAATTAGGTTTTTACTTAATTACTGATGGAAGTAGAACCCCATATAGATTACATTTCCGTCGTCCATGCTTTATTTACTATCAAGCATATCCAGAAATGATTAAAGGAGCATTATTATCTGATGCCATCGTAATATTATCAAGTCTTAATGTAATTGCGGGCGAATTAGACGCTTAATAATTATGGGAGAAATATCAAATATAAAACAAAACATAAATATTTCGGAAGCATTAATGGCTCGTATCAATGAGTTGATTAGTCATTATCCAGAAGATAAAAGAAAATCGGCACTACTTCCAGTTTTGCATGAAGTACAAGATGCTCACGATAACTGGTTGAGTATTGAATTGCAAGATAAAGTTGCCGAAATTTTACACATTAAACCAGTTGAGGTTTATGAAGTAGTTTCTTTTTACACTATGTTCAACAGAAGACCTATTGGTAAATACATGTTCGAATTTTGCCAAACGTCTTGTTGTGCTACTCGTGGTGTGGAAAATCTTATGGATTATGCATGTGAGAAATTAGGCGTAGGAATTGGTGAAACTACAGCAGACGGTATGTTTGAAATACGTGGTGTAGAATGTTTAGGAGCTTGTGGTTATGCGCCAATGTTACAACTAGGTGATTTTTACCATGAAAATCTTTCTAAAGAAAAGTTCGATCAATTAGTTGAAGATTGTAAAGCTGGAAAAATAACTTTACACGATAAATAATACCATGGGAAGAAAAATATTATTAGATAAGATCAATATTCCGGGTATCAAAACCTATGGAGTGTACCGCCAAAATGGAGGATATGCTTCAGTGGAAAAAGCTTTAAAGCAAATGACTCCCGATGAAGTTACTGAAGAGGTGAAAACATCTGGAATTAGAGGTCGTGGTGGAGCAGGTTTCCCAGTGGGAATGAAATGGAGTTTTATTGATAAAAAATCAGGAAATCCTCGTCATTTGGTTTGTAATGCTGATGAATCTGAACCAGGAACTTTCAAGGACCGTTATTTAATGGAGTACATTCCTCATTTGTTAATTGAAGGAATGATTACATCTTCATATGCTTTAGGAGCAAATCTATCATATATCTACATTCGTGGAGAGTATATGTGGGTGTATAAAATTTTGGAAAGAGCCATTGCCGAAGCAAAAGCAGCTGGTTGGTTAGGTAAAAATATTTTAGGTTCTGGTTACGGTTTGGATTTATATGTTCAAATTGGTGGAGGAGCTTATATCTGTGGTGAAGAAACTGCCTTAATTGAATCGTTAGAAGGTAAAAGAGGTAATCCTCGTATAAAACCACCATTCCCAGCTGTAAAAGGGTTATGGCAAAATCCAACAGTAGTAAATAATGTTGAATCTATTTCAGCAGTGCCGTGGATTGTAATGAATACAGGAGCAGAATATGCTAAAATTGGTATTGAACGTTCAACAGGAACAAAATTAATTTCGGCTTCAGGACATATTAAAAACCCTGGGGTTTACGAAATTGAATTAGGTGTTTCGGTTGAAGAATTTATTAATTCAGATGAATATTGTGGTGGTATGATTGATGATAGACCTTTGAAGGCTTTAGTGCCAGGAGGTTCATCGGTGCCAATTTTACCAGCTCATTTAATATATAAAACTGCTGCAGGAACAGATCGTTTAATGACATATGAATCATTATCTGATGGAGGATTTGCAACAGGATCAATGTTAGGTTCAGGTGGATTCATCGTTTACAATGATACTACTTGTATTGTAAGAAACACTTGGAATTTTTCACGTTTCTATCACCATGAATCTTGTGGGCAATGTACGCCATGTCGCGAAGGAACTGGATGGTTAGAAAAAATCCTTTGGAGAATTGAAAACGGTCAAGGCCGTGAAGAAGATATCGAATTATTATGGAGCATTCAGTCTAAAATTGAAGGAAATACAATTTGTCCTTTAGGAGATGCTGCTTCTTGGCCTGTAGCTGCTGCGATTCGCCACTTTAAAGATGAATTCGAATATCACGTTCGTTTCCCTGAAAAAATTAAAAATAGAGAACATTTTGTTGCTGAGCCTTTCGAAAAAGTAAGACACTTAGTAGCAAAACAAACAGTATAAGTCAAAAGTTTAAAAGTCATAAAGTCATAAAGTCAACGAAAATAATTTCTTCCGACTTTCGATTTTAGACATTAAGACCAAAATAAATGAAAGTAACAATAGACGGTCAAAGTATAGAAGTAGAACCAGGAACAACGATCCTGCAGGCTGCCCGAATGATTGGAGGCGAAGTTGTTCCTCCGGCAATGTGCTACTACTCAAAATTAAAAGGAAGTGGTGGTAAATGCCGTTGCTGTTTAGTTGAAGTATCAAAAGGAAGTGATGCAGATCCTAGACCTATGCCTAAACTTGTTGCCTCTTGTGTAACGGGTTGTATGGACGGGATGGAAGTAAACAGTAAATCTTCTGAAAGAGTTGAAGAAGCTCGTAAATCGGTAACTGAATTTTTGTTAATCAACCACCCATTAGATTGTCCGGTTTGTGATCAGGCTGGAGAGTGTGATTTGCAAAATTTAAGTTTCGAACACGGGAAATCAAAAACTCGTTTCATAGAAGAGAAAAGAACTTTCGAACCAGAAGATATTGGTCCATATATTCAATTACACATGAATCGTTGTATCTTATGTCAACGTTGTGTTCAGGTGGCTGATCAGTTAACTGATAACCGTGTTCACGGAGTAATGGATCGTGGTGATCATGCTAATATTTCTACATGTATTTCTAAAGCAATCGATAATGAATTCTCAGGAAATATGATTGATGTATGCCCTGTAGGCGCACTTACTGATAAGACGTTCCGTTTCAAATCGAGAGTTTGGTTTAACAAACCATACAATGCTCATAGAGATTGTGATAAATGTTGTGGAAAAACTACTGTTTGGATGTTTGGTAACGAAATTCAACGTGTAACAGGTCGTAAAGATGAATACCATGAAGTAGAAGAATTCATCTGTAATACTTGTCGTTTTGATAAGAAAGATGTGAATGACTGGGTTATTGAAGGACCTCGTAAATTCGAAAAAGATTCTGTTATAAATCAAAACAACTATACTCGTAAAATAGAAAAAGTTGTTATCGAAACAGAAGAGCATATTTTAGAAGGTCGTGAACAAGATCGTAAAAAAATCAGTATGCCTGATTTTCCATTAGATTCAAATCCAAAAAAGATATAAGCATGTTAGAAAGTACATTTTTTATAGAAAAAGGGATTATTATTTTAGTGGTTTTTGCAGTGACTATGCTTTTTGCCATGTATTCTACTTGGGCAGAACGTAAAGTAGCTGCTTTTCTTCAGGATCGTGTAGGTCCCAATCGTGCTGGTTTTGGAGGTTTATTACAGCCTTTGGCAGACGGACTTAAATTGTTTTCAAAAGAGGAATTTTTT
>CAMLKV010000194.1 GCA_946480635.1 uncultured Flavobacterium sp. | reverse complement strand
GTTAAGCCTGCCGCTAGCGTTCATCCTGAGCCAGGATCAAACTCTTCATCGTATAATTTTTAAAGCTTAATGCTTAATTTTGTAGACAAAGATGCTAGGTTTTTCAAATCTCTCGATTTCTCTTACTCTTATTTTTTTGTGCTTCAAATATCGCTATTCGAAGCGGCTGTCAATCCAATATGTCTATGAACGTTTCTTCTTAATTTTCGCTAAACTCCTTTCGTTGTTTTTGCGGGTGCAAAGGTAAAAACTCTTTTCTAATCTCGCAAATAATTTTTGATTTATTTTTTCATCTTTTTTCAAAGACTCAACCCTCAATTACTTACTCAATATTTCAAATGAACTTCCCTGACTTTGCGGGGTGCAAAAGTAAAATTCTTTTTCTATTTACCAAAACTTTTTGAAACTTTTTTTTGAGAAAATTTTCATTCCGTTTTTATAGTCAATATACCTTAAGAACTTCTCCGTTGCGGGGTGCAAAGATAACATCTTTATTTTCTTATCTCCAAATCTTTTTTGTAATTTTTTTCAAGTTTTTCGCTCTCGCTTTAAACTCAATCACTTAAAGATTTTTTAACACTATGATAAAGAACTTTGCTTGTTTGCAACCATCTTGTTGTTGATTGCGGGTGCAAAAGTACCACCTTTTTTCAATTACACAAGCCTTTTATATATCTTTTTTTGAAGTTTTTTACAGCTTCACTGATGGTCAGTAAGTTAGCCTCGAAAGTTTTTTTAATCCCTCAGATTTTAGCACAGCTTTTACTGTTTTTGACTTCTGTCTATATATAAGTACACCTATTTACCTTCTCTATTATATATATGTAGTATATGCGTGAGGGATCTCGTCTAGCGACGAGACAAGTTAGCAGCATCCTTTAATACGGGCATTTCGACTCCGCTCAATGACCGTATTAAAGATATAGCGGAAAGACCGACCCGAAAGGACATGCCAGAAATAAAAAAGTGAAGAAGATTAAACCCTAACTAAACTTGATAGCTTTTACTGGAGAAATCTTAGTTACTATATGAGAAGGTATGTGCAGCACTAAAAAGCAAACTGCCACCGTACCTATATTAAGCAAGAATATATACCACAGATTAATATCAACTGGTGCTGTGTTTACATAATAGTTTTCGGGATTAAGCTTTACAATTCCAAAGTATTTTTGAACAAGCAACAACCCTATGCCTATTACATTACCCCAAAGAAGGCCTTGCGCGATTAAATACAATGCATTAAAAAGAAATATCTTTCTAACAGTCCAATTGTTTGCCCCTATAGATTTGAGAATACCAATCATTTGTGTTCTTTCTAAAATTAGAACAAGAAGTGCAACTACCATATTAATAGTAGCCACAACTATCATGATTGAAAGGATTACTAATATATTAAAGTCGAACAGCTTTAACCATTCGAATATATAAAAGTATTTTTGAGAAATGGTTTGTGTATCTAGTGTCTTAGAGGCGTCATCTTTATTTTGAGTGTTGTTATAAACTTCGGCTCCTTTTTCTTCTATCTTATCAAAATCATCAACGAATACTTCAAAAGCACCTACTTCGGTAGGTTTCCATTTATTCATTTTTTGGATATGTCGAATATCTCCTATTAAGAATGTAGCGTCGAATTCTTGAAATCCAGAATTATAAATTCCAACTATTTTAAACACTCTGAGGTTTGGTAGCTGATTCCCTCCTTCTTTCATAAAAAAAGTATTACACTTATCCCCTAGCTTTAGCTCTAGTCGATTTGCTAAGTATTCAGATATAAGTATCTCGGGATTTAATTCTTCTTTAAGATTAGGAATTCTTCCTTGAACTAGATATTCTGTTAGATTATCCCATTTATAATCTTTACCTACTCCTTTAAATACAATTCCTTCGAATGATTTTTCGGTCCTAATGATTCCTCCTTTGCTAGCAACGGCCTGAATATGGTTTATTCCTTGTACCGATTTAAACTTTGGATAGAAATCTTGATTTGTCGAAACTGGATTAACACTTACTTCTGATTGATTATCATCGAAATTTGAGATTACAATATGACCGTTAAACGCAGCAATTTTTTGACGTATTTTATTTTGAAGACCAATTCCTGTTGCCACAGACACAATCATCATTACCACACCAATAGCAATAGCAGCAATCGCAATTTTTATAATTGGCGAAGATATATTACTTTTATGGTCTTTAGCCCTAGTTAATCTTCGGGCAATAAAATATTCTAAATTCAAAAGATGATGATTTACAGTTTTTCTTTTCGACGTATAAATACATTCGTTGGTGTCAAAAATACATTTTTATTCTTGTTTTTAACTATGATTTCTTGTGGAAATTGTAAAAAGACTCAAGAAATAAATAATCAAACATCTGTAAAAACCGAAGAGGTTAAAATATCCGAACCAATTAAAACTGGAGCTGATAATTTCGAAGCCTATTTACCTATATTAAAAGACAAAAAAGTTGGTATCGTTACGAATCAAACAGGGATACTTTCTAACAAGAATCATTTGGTTGATTTTTTAATTGAAAAGAAAATTACTCTTAAAAAAATATATGCTCCAGAGCATGGTTTTAGAGGAACTGCTGATGCTGGTGAATTAATAAAAGACGGAAAAGACACTAAAACTGGTTTACCAATAGTTTCATTATACGGAAATAACAAAAAGCCAAAACCTGAACAATTAGCTGGAATTGACATTTTGGTTTTTGATTTACAAGATGTAGGCGCACGATTCTACACCTATATATCTTCTTTACATTATGTCATGGAAGCTTGTGCAGAAAACAATATTCCTCTGGTAGTTTTTGATAGACCAAATCCAAACGGAAGCATTGTTGACGGACCTATTTTAGAAAAAGAACACAGTAGTTTTGTAGGTATGCATCAAATACCTGTGTTACACGGAATGACAATTGGCGAATATGCCAAAATGATTAATGGAGAGAAATGGTTAGCCAAAGGAATTCAATGTAACCTTACCGTTATTCCTTGTTTGAATTATAATAAAACAATGTCATATAGCTTACCAGTAAAACCATCTCCTAATTTACCAAATGACCAAGCAATAAATTTATATGCTAGTTTATGTTTTTTTGAAGGAACCAATGTAAGCGTAGGTCGAGGAACAGAGAAACAATTTCAAATTTATGGTTCACCTTATTTAAATAACAGTGGTTATAGTTTTACACCGAAACCAAATTTTGGTTCAAAAGACCCTGTTTGGAATGGTAAAGAATGCTTTGGTGAAGATTTAAGCGGGATTCAAAAAGTAAATTGTTTGGAATTAAAATGGCTGATTAAAGCCTATACAGAAAATTTGCAAACCAAAAATCCATTCTTCAACGATTTTTTTACAAAACTAGCTGGCACTAAAAAACTACAGCAACAAATTGAAAGCGGGGTTTCTGAAACTGAGATTAGAAAATCTTGGGAAGTTGGATTGAAATCTTTTAAGGAAATGAGAAAAAAGTATTTATTATATAAATAACCCTTCGACAACGCTCAGGGTACACTATCCTAAAAAAAGAAAATGCCACTTTAAAGTGGCATTTTCTTTTTCATTTCTTCTACTATATTATAAGCCGCAGGGCAGATAGCAACGTTTTTTAATGTCAAATTTGAAATTTGCTGAAACTTTTTACGGTCCGTATGTGGAAATTCTCGGCAGGCTTTTGGCCTTACATCATAAATCATACAATAATTTTCGTTGTCCAAAAAAGTACAAGGGACGCTTTGCAACACATAATCATTATCCTCATCTATTCGCAAATATTGATCGATGAACTGCTGTGGCTTCATTCTAAAATGTTTCGCGATTCGCTCAATATCTGCAGAAGTAAATAATGGACCTGTTGTTTTACAACAATTAGCACATTCTAAACAATCTGTACGCTTAAATTCGGAATCATGTAATTCCTGCATTACGTAATCAATATTTTTAGGAGCTTTCTTTTTCAGCTTGTCAAAATACTTTTTGTTTTCGTTATGCTTATCTTTGGCTAGTTTTTGAATTTCTTGTAATGAAGGCTTCAGCATATAATTCAGTTTCTGGAGGCAAAATTACTCAAATCAACTCAACAAACAATCATATTAATACATCAGTCATAATGAAAGACCTTTTTGGCAAAGCTATATTAGATTATCAAACCAATAATTCACCTGAAGATATTATTACCGAAACTAATATATCAGAACCTGATAAAATGAGTGTTGCTTATTTATTCCGCTCTTTTAAAGAAATGCCTACGTTAGAACAAAAGGCTTTACAACTTTCTAAAGGAAAAATATTGGATGTTGGTTGTGGCGCGGGAAGTCATGCACTTTATCTACAAGAAAAAAATCTAAATGTAATTGCTATAGATATTTCACCAAATGCAATAGAAGCTTGTACATTAAGAGGAATTAAGAATGCCTTTGCAAAAAACGTATTGGATTTAAATTCTGATGAAAAGTTTGACACTATTTTACTTTTAATGAATGGGACAGGGATTTTTGGCACATTAAAAGAAACTACAAAATATCTACAAAAACTTAAATCACTACTTTCAGCCAATGGTCAAATATTAATTGATTCTTCCGATTTGATTTATATGTACGACCAAGATGAAGATGGTGCTTATGAGATTCCTGCTAATGGGTATTATGGCGAATTAACTTTTACTGTACATTATAAAGGTGAAACAGAAAAATCATTTCCTTGGCTATATTTAGATTACAACACGCTCCAAAATGCTTGTCATGCAAATGGTTTACAATGTGAATTAGTTCATGAAGGAAAACATTTTGATTATTTAGCGAGATTGTATTAGGAGCTTTTTCCAGCTGTCCGCTATATCTTTTATTGTAGTCTTAGAAAACACTTTGGCAAACTAAGTGTAACACCTCAGACTACAATAAAAGGATGTCACTTCCATCTGGGCTATTTTTTTATCAAGTCGGTTGTCGCAATAATTTCTTCTAAGGCCTTATACAACTTATCTAAATCTTCTTGAGAATTATAACCATTGATAGAATATCTGATATAAATATTTTCGTTTAATGGCATAACGGGAATTTGTATTTTGTATTTATCATACAAAAGTGCTTTTAATTCGACTGGTTTATCTGTTTTAACTGGAACACTTGCCATTTGTCCTAAAAATTCATCTGTAATAGGACAAATTGGTTGTGTCCCCAGTAAATCACAAAAACGCTGATAATTTTGAAAAACTATTTGTTTGCTCTTTTTAGAAACTTTCCACCAATTAT
>CAMLKV010000193.1 GCA_946480635.1 uncultured Flavobacterium sp. | reverse complement strand
TATATTAATATTCTTTTTAGATGCCATAATCTTATCTTTTTATAGCCATTAGCTTTTAGGCATTAGGCATTAGTTTTACTTAACTCTAATTTATTAATAAATGAATTTATCATTTTTGATTCTTCTAAAATTTGTTCAATAATAGTATTATACAAATCCTGATTTTTAACAAATTTTAATTCATTAGCAATTATCAGTTGAGTTTCTAATTCAAACAATGAACCGCGAGAAATATTAATAAAACTAATATAACTTTGAGTTGAACTTCTGCCATAACCTTCAGCAATATTTGAAGGTATCGAGATTGAAGCTCTTTTTATTTGGCTTGTCAAAGCATATAATTCATTTTTTGGAAAATCTTCTACTAATTTGTAGACATTAGAAACTATTTCTAAACCTTTTTGCCAAATTAATAAATCTTTATATGATTTGACTGAACTCATTCACTATTGCCTTTTGGCTAATGCCTTTTTTATTTATAGTTACGAGCTGCGATTTTGATAAACTCGTATTTCAACTCTTCTTTGTGTAATACTTCTTTGTTGATGTCTTCTCCTTGATATTCCCAAGCTCCTACGAAAGCGAAGTTCTCATCATCACGTAACGTTTCTCCTTCAGCATCTTGGTATTCTTCGCGGAAATGACCACCACAAGATTCTTTACGTTGTAAAGCATCCATTGCCATTAATTGACCTAACTCCATGAAATCAGCCACACGAATTGCTTTTTCCAATTCTGGATTCATTTCATCAGCATCACCAGGAACAAAAACATCTGCATAGAATTCTTTACGCAAAGCATCAATTTCTGCGATAGCTTCAGTGAGACCTTTTTCATTACGAGCCATTCCTACTTTATTCCACATAATGTTTCCTAAACGTTTGTGGAAATAATCTACCGATTTAGTTCCATTATTATTTAAGAAGAAATTGATTTGGTCTTGTACTCTCTTTTCTGCTTCAACGAATTCTACAGAGTCAGTAGAAATTTTACCTGTACGAATTTCATCAGCTAAATAGTTAGAAACTGTATAAGGCAATACGAAATAACCATCAGCTAAACCTTGCATTAATGCAGAAGCTCCTAAACGGTTAGCTCCGTGATCAGAGAAATTAGCCTCTCCAGCAACGAAACAGCCAGGAATTGTAGATTGTAAGTTATAATCAACCCATACACCACCCATTGTATAGTGCACTGCTGGGTAAATTTTCATTGGTGTTTCGTATGGATTTTCATCCGTAATTTTTTGGTACATGGTAAATAAGTTACCATACTTTTCTTCTAACCATTGTTTTCCTAAAGCAGTAACTTCTGCATCAGAAGGATTATGGTTTCCTTTTGCATAAGCAGCTTGCTTACCTTTAGCAATAATTTCTGAAGAGAAATCTAAGTAAACTCCTTCATTTGTATCATTAGCTTCAATACCGTAACCAGCATCACAACGCTCTTTAGCAGCACGAGAAGCTACGTCACGTGGTACTAAGTTACCAAAAGCTGGATACCTTCTTTCTAAGAAATAATCTCTATCTTCCTCTGCAATTTGTGTTGGTTTTAATTTACCTGAACGAATTGCTTCAGCATCTTCTTTTTTCTTTGGTACCCAAATACGTCCTGAGTTACGTAACGATTCAGACATCAACGTTAATTTTGACTGATTAGTTCCGTGAACTGGAATACATGTTGGGTGAATTTGCACATAACAAGGGTTAGCAAACAAAGCTCCTTGTTTGTGAATTTTCCATCCAGCAGTTACGTTAGAACCCATTGCATTTGTAGATAAGAAATAAACATTTCCATATCCACCAGAAGCAATGATTACTGCGTGAGCTGAATGACGTTGAATTTCACCTGTAACTAAATCACGAGCGATAATTCCTCTAGCTTTACCATCAACTTTTACAATGTCTAACATTTCGTGACGGTTGTACATTTTAACACGTCCTAAACCAATTTGACGAGATAAAGCCGAATAAGCTCCTAACAATAATTGTTGTCCTGTTTGACCAGCAGCGTAAAAAGTACGTTGTACTTGTGTTCCACCAAATGAACGGTTATCTAACATTCCGCCGTATTCACGTGCAAAAGGAACACCTTGAGCCACACATTGGTCGATAATGTTTCCAGACACTTCAGCTAAACGGTGAACATTAGCCTCACGAGCACGGTAGTCACCACCTTTGATAGTATCGTAGAATAAACGGTAAACTGAGTCACCATCGTTTTGGTAATTTTTTGCTGCATTTACACCTCCTTGTGCAGCGATTGAGTGCGCACGACGTGGAGAATCTTGAAAACAAAATGCTTTTACATTATAACCCATTTCTCCTAAAGAAGCAGCAGCTGAGGCTCCCGCTAATCCAGTACCAACAACTATAATGTCTATTTTGGGACGATTGTTTGGCGCAACAAGTTTTAAATGATTTTTATGATTAGTCCATTTCTCTGAAATAGAACCTTCTGGTATTTTAGAATCTAACTTCATAATATATTTCTGATGTTGATTATTTTGTAAAGTGAATGAAAAGAGGAATAATTGCAAACAATAAAGGCACTACGATTGCAAATCCTGTTCCGAACAATTTAATTGCAGGCGTGAATTTATTATTAACCCCTAATGATTGAAATGCGCTTTGGAAACCATGAAGTAAATGGAAAGCCAAAACAATCATTGAAATCACATATAAAATTGTAAATGCTAAACCATACTGTGGTTCTCTAAAGAAATCGAAAGTGATTTTATGTAAATCTTTATAAGCTTCTTTCACTTTCACATTCGCATTTGCCTCATAAATTTCAGTTCTATTCTTAACAACATATGTTGGGTCATTCACTGGGACATATCCACCATCTGTAGTAAGATAGAAATCTTGTTTCATCCCCGGCTGTACCTCTACTGTCATTTTTTGAAGCGGCATTTTTTCATCAAAATGCATTCTAGCCCAAAAACTCACCATATGAGTTACAATGAACACTAAAATTACTGTTCCCAGTACCGCCATATTTCTTGAAGCAAAACTACTATTTACTTGAGGTTTGTTCATTGCATACCCTACTGGACGCGCCGCTTTATTCTGAAAAGCTAACATAATCCCGTCGATTGCATGAAAAATAATTGAAATGTAGGTTAAATAAGAAAGAATTTTTACTGCTGGGTTTGTTGTCATGAACAAAGCATACTTGTTGAATTTTAAAGCTGCTTCTGGTGAACTTCCAGCCAATAACTGAAGATTCCCTAATAAATGTCCCGTCAAAAACAAGCATAAAAATAAACCTGTAAGAGCCATCCAGTATTTTTTAGCTAAAGATGACTTTAAAAGCGCAGATTTTGCCATAGTATTGATTTGATTTTTTAATTTAAAAAAGTTGAAACAAAAGTAAAGGAATTTGACTGTAAACACAACCTTTTTTACCTAATTTATAATGAATTTAAAATACGTATTAAAAACAAAAAAAGCATCCAAAATTTCTTCTGAATGCTTCTAAATATTTTTCAACTTTTTCTAGTTATGACTAGGAATCAAACCTCTTAAACCCATATCCACTACATTTTCTCCTATTGATGGCTCATATTTACCATCTGCTGTGACTTCTGTCCATTCAAAACTTTTATTAATTGAAAGTGAAAGGGTAACTTCTATATCTTTTGTTTCACTTCCAGTTATGACTAAATTATTACCAAATTTTCCAGTCACTACGCATGATCCTGCAGGAATTGGTGAAGTTGATGCTATCGGATTAGGAACAGTTGTAGCCCCTGCTGGAGCTTGACCCGAAGTTGAATAATTAAATCCTTGTAATCCAAAAGCCCAAAAACCTTGATCTTTATTTGCATTTACATCATAAGTATAACCCCCAGAAGTAAAAGAAGAAATATAATTTCTGAAACCAACAAAACTCGCCAAGGTTCCATTATATTCTGTACCTGCACTTAATACTTTTATATTATAATCCTGATACGAAAGCGAACATCTTACCCATTCATAACTTCCTGGCGTAATATTTTTTAAAGGGATTGATAAAAAAACTTCTCCTTCACCAACGATTTTTGCCTTACTAAAATCTATTGCATTAGCTCCACCTTGAATTGTCTCGGCATTTCTGTATAAAATGGTCCCTTGACCTAAAGCCGTAAATGCTGTTGGTGCAAATTCCAAATAATGAGAACTAATTTTATTAAATATAGGTGATTGAGCCGCGTGGCCAGCTGGCACTGTCGATGGTTGTCCTAAATTATCCAATCTTGCTTGATTAGGATCAAACTTAAACTTCACAATTAACTGAGGTTCATCTTGATTAGTTTCTTTATCATCATTATCTGTACATGAAAATAACATTGCACTTATAAAAGCGAATCTCAAAATCATTTTAAGTTTCATATTATTTTTTGGTTTTAAGTTGATAGATTTAAAACGAAAATAGCTAAAAAAAAGTATTATCCTAATTAAATGCTAATTTTAAAGAATTGATGACAGTATTTAGCTTCAAAATCCTAAATTTGAAAATCATTATTACAAAATAATTTCATTATGAAATATCATCAGATAGACCGAGATTTATTCATCAAAAACAGACGAAAATTTACAGCACTAATGAAACCAAACAGTGTTGCTGTATTTAATTCGAACGATATTTACCCCGTTTCTGCAGATAGCACATTACCATTTGCACAACACCGTGATATTTTCTATTTATCGGGAGTTGACCAAGAAGAAAGTGTTCTATTGCTTTTTCCAGATGCACCTTACGAGCATTTAAAAGAAATTTTATTTTTAAGAGAAACTAACGAACATATTGCCGTTTGGGAAGGTGAAAAGTTAACCAAAGAACGCGCCTTTCAAGTTTCAGGAATTAAAACTGTTATTTGGCTACAAGATTTTCACAAAACATTAAAAGAAATCATGGCTTATGCTGATACAATGTATATTAACACTAATGAGCATTATCGTGCAACCATTGAAACTGAAACTCGTGAAGCTAGATTTGTAAAATGGTGGAAAGAAAATTATCCTGCTCACAAAGTAGAAAAATCGAATCCTATTTTACAACGCTTACGTTCTATTAAGGAAAGTGAAGAAATCGATTTAATTCAGCATGCATGTAACATTACAGAAAAAGGTATTCGCCGACTTTTGTCATTTGTTAAACCAAATGTAATGGAATACGAAATCGAAGCCGAGTTAGCTCACGAATTTTTACGCAACCGTTCTAAAGGTTTTGCTTACACTCCAATTATTGCTTCTGGAAACAATGCGAATGTTTTACATTACAT
>CAMLKV010000192.1 GCA_946480635.1 uncultured Flavobacterium sp. | reverse complement strand
CGCATTAGTGATGTTCGTCGTGTGCGCCTGGGTGAGTTCCTGGGCTGACAATTGAGTAACTCCATACCCCAGTGTCTTTTTATCTTTTTTGATCGTATTGACTATTTTAATAATTGGTCTTGTCTATGGAAGAAGAAGTGTAGTTGTAAATGCTGCATTATTTATTTTGTTTTGGTTTAATATTAATGTTTTTATAAATCACAAAATTAGATTTGAGTTTAAAATAATTGCAGTGATATTTGCAATTTTTAGTTGTGGATATTTAATCTATTACTTTTTAGGAAATGTAAACGAAAGTAGTTTTGAAATTTTTAATCGTATTAATGAAGACTCTCGTTCAGATGTATTTAAAGCTTTTATAAAAGATTTTGGTTATTCAGATTATTTAGTAGGAAGAGGAATAGATGGTTCTTATTATGATCCTATGAAATATTGGAATTTTGCAAATGATGATTACAGGGAAGTTAATTACAGGACTAATATAGAAAATGGCTTTTTATATATGATTATGAAAGGAGGATTAATATATCTTATTACATTTTTATTAATTCTTTTACGCGCTGTATATTTAGGTTTTTTTAAATCTAAAAATTCTTTAGTTAAAGGATTAGCGTCGTACTTACTGATATATTTGTTTGATATGTTTGTATATGGACAACCTACTTTTTCAATTAAATATTGTTTAGTCTGGATATCTATTTCCGTTTGTTTATCTACTAAAATGTTGAATATGGATGAGAAAAAATTACTAGAATTTATTAAAGTGACTAAGTAGTATATAATGATATATAAAAAAATATTTTGAATATAAAAGAAATAATATTTAATGAAAATATTAGTAATTTATAAAGGGGGCTTTCCAAATGGTTTAGCAATGACTAAGAGGCTTCAATTATATGTAAAAGGTTTGAAGGAATTAAACAATGATGTCAGAATTGTGATTCCACACGCTATAGAAAAAAATGGAAGTAAGAGGAACGAATTAATTACAGGAAATTTTGAAGGTGTGCCTTTTGAATATTTATCTAAATCAACAGAAAGATCAAAATCTTTTTTTTTAAGAAGAGCCTTTGATTTTTTGGGTTACTTAAAACTAATGAGATACATTCTTAATAAAAGGAATAAATTTGATTTAGTCTTTCTAATAGATGTAAGAGATAATTGGAGAATACCTATTTATCTTCTGTCAAAATTAAGAGGAGCTAAAGTTATTTATGAATTAAACGAACATCCTTTGGTCTTTTCTTCAAAATTTAAGTATTGGTTTGAAAGAAAAATTATTTTTAAATTATTTGATGGATATGTAGTCATTTCAGAAAATTTAAAAAATTTGGTAGAGACATTTAAAAAGAACAGTTGTGTTTTATTAAAGGTTCCAATAATTACTAATGATTTGGGACTTGAAGCGATTGATGATAAAGTAGATAATCAAAAAAAATATATTATTCATACAGGAGGATTAAGTGATAAAAAAGAAGGTGTTATAGGGTTAATAAAAGCCATTCACTATGTCAAGCATAATCATAATGAACAGATTGATCTTTTTTTTACAGGAAATTTACAATCATCTGCTGATAGAGGAATAATTGAGGAGACAATTAAAAAATTACAATTAGAGGATAATATTAAGTTTTTGGGATACTTAAGTGATTTAGAAGTTTTAGAATATCAACGGAATGCTTTGTTAGGTTTAATAAATAAGCCTGATAATCTTCAAAATAATTTTTGTTTTCCTACAAAATTAGGTGAGTATATGTCTATAGGTAAGCTTGTTTTAGCTACTAATGTTGGGGAATATATGAATTATTTAAAAGATGGTCTTAATGCTGTTATTCTTGAAGAAAGTACCGCAGAATGTTTAGGAGAAAATATTATCAAGGTACTAAAGAATAAAGAATATTATGAAAGCATTGGGATGAACGGAAAGGTTACTGCCGATTTAAACTTTAATTATAAGGTTCAATGCAAGAATATAGATTCTTATATTAATACATTGTTTTGAAATGTCAAACTTAGTAATTGTTACGAGACAATTTCCTTATGGGAAAAGTGAAACTTTTTTAGAATCTGAAATTCTAATTTTAAGTAAATATTTTAAAAGCATTACAATTTATCCTTCAACAAGTTCAATTGATATAAGGGAACTTCCTTCAAATGTATTTGTTAATGATTTAATTTGTAAAGATTACGAGAATAAATTTAAATGGTGTTTAAAAACACTTATGACATTGTATTTTTATAAAATGATCTCTACTAATTTTTCAAAGATTTTGAGTTTAAAAAAGTCAAAAGTATTTTTTAAATATTTAGTTTCATATACTATTTACAGCAATAAGTTTCCAACTTTGATTTCTGAAAATAGTAATTGCTTAATTTATTCTTATTGGTATAGCGCTTTTGTAGATTCTTTTTGTAAACATAATAAATCGGGCAGAAAGATTGTCACTCGTGTTCATAGAGGAGATTTATATGAAGAAGTTTCAGAATTAGGTTTTTTTCCTGGTAGAAAGTTTAGTATTGATACAATAAAAAGAATATTTTCAATTTCAGATAATGGATATGATTATTTAAAAAATAAAATTTATATTCCATATTAAATAAAGTCTAAATTTAAAAAATAAATATAATATTAATAATATAAGCGTATCAAAATTAGGCGTAATGGATAATAATTTTGTAGCTAAAAGTTCTTCCTTTAATAAATTTTCAATAGTTTCAGTTTCTAACGTTATCACAGTTAAAAATGTTGATATAATTGCAAGGGTAATAAATAAGTTTTCTAAAAAAAATACAGATATTGAAATTGTTTGGAATCACTTTGGAGATGGGGACATGTTACCAGATATTAAAAAATATCTATATAATGAGGGTGCAGAAAATTTAAAGTCTGTTTTTCATGGAAGAGTAAGTAATAATAATATTTTTGAATTTTATTCAAATAATCCGGTAGATTTATTAATGAATTTAAGTTCCTCAGAAGGAATACCAGTTTCAATAATGGAGGCTATATCATTTGGTATTCCTATATTGGCAACAGATGTTGGAGGAGTTTCTGAAATTGTTAATGAAAAAACAGGACTTTTAATAGATTTGGAACTCAATGATGATATTGTTTCTGATTATTTAAAAGAAATGTTCGATAACCCTAAAGACAGAATGGAAGTTAGAAATTATTGGCAGACAAATTATTCTGCCAGTGCTAATTATAAAAAGTTTGCGGAAGAACTTGTTTCGCTATCACAGTAAGAAATGTTTTCATATACGAATTCAACTTATTATTTCTTCAATGCATCCCAGTAATGGAGGGCCTTGTCAGGGGATTCGAAATGCCATACCTTATTTTCAAGAAAAAGGAATTACTACTGATGTCGTTTGTATGGATGATGCTAATAGTAGTTATCCCATTATAGATAATTTTACTATTTATAAAGTAGGAATAGGAAAAACATCTTACCAATATCAACCAGAATTGTTAAAATGGCTAGAAGTTAATATTGTAAAATATGATTTTGTAATTGTTCATGGACTTTGGCAATATCATAATTATGCAGTCTATAAAACGATTAAATTACTTAAAAAACATAACCGCGACATACCAAAAGTAATCATTATGCCTCATGGTATGATGGATCCTTATTTTCAAAAAGCACCAGAAAGAAAATGGAAAGCATTACGAAATGAACTAATGTGGAATTTTATAGAAAATAAATGTATAAATAACGCAGCTGCTGTTTTTTACACCTGCGAAGAGGAAATGAGATTAGCAGCTACCACCTTTAGAAGTTATAAACCTAAAAAAGTATATAATGTAGGGTATGGTGTTCAATTACCTCCGCAAAGGAATGCTGATTTTGCATTAGCTTTTTATTGATAGAAGCATATAACGCTTTGTCTTTGGAAAATGTTGATCTACCTCATTTAGTAATTGCAGGTCCAAATAAAAGTGCATATGCAGAAACAATAATGAGTTCGGTCTTAGATAATCCTAAGATTCATTTTCCCGGAATGCTGAGCGGAGATGCAAAATGGGGTGCTTTTTATAATTCCGAAGCCTATTTACTGCCAAGCCATCAGGAAAATTTTGGAATTGCTATTGTTGAAGCTATGGCTTGTAAAAAGCCGGTTTTGATTACTAAAGGTATTAATATTTGGAAAGAAATTGATGCAGGAGGCGGTGGAAGGATTGTAGATTTAAAGGAAGAAAACAGTATTAAAAATGTGTTACTGGATATTTCAGGGATATCAGGAGAGGAGTTAATTGCCAAAGGAGCTTGCGCTTTTGAAACCTATCAAAGTAAATTTGATATTAAAATATGTGTAGATAAATTTATTCAAACTTTAAAGGATATTTAATGGAAATTCCAAAATATATTGATACTATTCCAAAATCTGATAAATTATATCGTTTGATTTGGAGAATCGTTTCTTTGTTTTTGTTTAAACCTTTTTCTTTGCCTTTTTTTAATAGATGGAGAGTTTTTTTGTTAAGATGTTTTGGGGCTAAGATAGGGAGGGGAAGTGTTGTTTATTCAAGTGCTTATATCCCATCTCCTAAAAATATTATAATTGGAAGCGAAACGTGTATAGGTCCAGAAGTAAAATTTCATTTTGGTAAAACTATTATAGGAGATAAAGTAACAGTTTCGCAAAGGACTTATTTATGTAGTGCAACCCATGAAACAAATTCAATAAATACTCCGTTCGTTGCAGGAATAATTATTATCAAGGATTTTACTTGGATTGCAGCAGAAACGTTTATTATAACAAACACAACAATAGGTGAAGGTGCTGTTGTTGGAGCAAGAGCTGCAGTTTTTAAGAACGTCGAAGATTGGACAATCGTAGGTGGAAATCCTGCTAAGTTTATTAAAAAAAGAGTTGTTTTATGACTAAAAATGATTTTAATCCCGTTCAAACAACACCTTTTAGTTTAAAAACTAAAATTAGAATTTATCTTTGGAGCAAAATTAGCAGATACAGTTAACATTAACAGAACAGCAAAAATAGAATTGCCATGGAATTTAAAAATGGGACATCTTTCCAGTTTGGGAGAAAATTCATGGATATATTGTTTAAATACAATTGAGATTGGAGATAAATGTTGTATTGGTAAAGACGTTTCTCTAATAACAGGAAGCCATTCGTTAGAATCGTCTCAATTTGAATTAACTACAAAACCCATAAAAATAAATGACTGTTGTTGGATTGCAACAGGAAGTTATATACTTCCAGGTGTAATTTTAGAGGATTTTTCAGTAGTCGGAGCACTTTCTGTTGT
>CAMLKV010000191.1 GCA_946480635.1 uncultured Flavobacterium sp. | reverse complement strand
TGAATAGGCTCCAATATCGGCCTTGGAAACATGAAGTTTTTCAAGTAAAATTTTATCAAAATGTTCATTAATTGCAAAACCAATACCAGCTATAAGAATAGGTAGTCCATAGCCCATCATTCTTTTCCATAACTGAGTGTCGAAGTGCCAACTAATTGTAAAGTAGTTTCTTGAAACTACAATGAATGTAAACAAACTTGCCAGTAAATTAGACACAAAAATATAACCCACTTGGAAGTTCTCGAAGTAAATAGTGCTTAAAAAATTTTCTTTTGAAAGGTTAGGCAAAACCAATAAAAAAAACAGGTTCAATGCAAAATTAATTCCCACGTTAGCAATTTTAATCACTGCATATTTCATGGGTCTATTTTCAGCCCTTAATTTTGAAAATGGTATGATCACTAATGCGTCTAGCACTAAAATCCAAATGGTATAGGTGATATATTCTGTTTTTACACCAATCCAATGAGCAATAGTTTGCCTATAAAGCAATGTGATAAAAAGGAAAATAATTGATGACCAGAAAAGTGAAACTGTAGACGTAGAAACAACATTTTTTTTATCGTCTTCAAGATTGTAAAAACGGAAAAAAGCAGTTTCCATTCCGTACGAAAGAATCACATTAAAAAAAACAAGGTAGGCAAAAATAATGGACACATCTGCAAACTCTACTTTTGGTAAAGCATGTACATACAATGGATTTAGCATGAAACTAATCATTCTTGGCAACACTGTCGCCAAACCATAAATCAAAGTTTGTTTGAAAAGGTTTTTATATAAACTCAATTTGAATCTTATTTAAAACAAATGTAATATTTTGTTTGCTTATGAACTTAACTGTTCAGGATTAATTATTTTAAGGAAATGATATCCTCTAGGAACAAATCCTTGATTGTAGTAAAATTTATGAGCTGTGAAATTTTCAACATACGCATCAAGAACGATCATTGTGCTTCCTAATTCATGCGCTTTTGCATCAATATAATCCGTCATTAGTTTTCCTATACCTTTTTTACGATAATCTGGATGTACTACAAAATTATCTATTTCAAGATAAGGCCCCGACCAAAGTTTTACTCCTTTCCAGAAGCCAGTAATTCCAATACAGACCTCCTTTTCAAAAACAGCTAATTGCTTGTAATTGTGTGGCAGCATTTGTGTTAAATATTCTTTATATTTCTCAATAGTCATTTTTGGATATAAAAAATGAATTGTCTCTATTTGAGCCAGCATTTCTTCTAATGTTGTGAGTTCGATAAGTTGCATTATTCCTAATTTGAGTAATAAAGATAAAAAAAGAGTCCCAATGGGACTCTTTTTATGTATGTTTTAATTTTGATTAACCGTTCAAAGCTTCTGCTCCTCCAACAATCTCTAAGATTTCTCCTGTAATTGCCGCCTGACGTGCTTTGTTGTAAGTTAATTTTAATTGATTTCTCAATTCTGTAGCGTTATCAGTTGCCTTGTGCATCGCTGTCATACGTGCGCCGTGCTCGGCAGCAAATGAATCGCGAATAGCTTTGTACAATTGTGTTTTCAATGATTTTGGAATCAAAGTCATCACAATTTCCTCTTTTGAAGGTTCGAAGATATAATCTCCTGCAACAGCTGTTCCTTTTTCAATTGGAGCTAATGGTAAAAACTGTTCAGCTTTTACAATTTGAGTTGCCGCATTTTTGAATTGGTTATATACTAATTCGATACGATCGTAATCTCCAGCAATGAATTTATCTGTAAGTAACGAAGCTACTTTTGCTGCATTATCAAATGTTAAATCATCAAAAATTGCACTTTGGTTTTCAACGATTGTATGTGTCTTTTTAAGAACGTCGTTTCCTTTTTTCCCAATAGCCAATACATCAACCTGAACACCTTGATATTTGTCAGTGATATTTTTGATTTCTTTAATCACGTTTGTATTAAAAGCACCACATAAACCTCTATTTGAAGTAATTGCTACTAATAATACTTTCTTTACTTCACGTTGTGTAGTATAGTCTCCACCTACCTCACCTTCTAAAGTAGCTGAAAGATTTTGCAATAATTCAGTTAATTTTTCAGCGTAAGGACGCATAGCTGTAATAGCATCTTGTGCTTTTTTAAGCTTTGCAGCCGAAACCATCTTCATCGCAGATGTAATTTGCATCGTTGATGAAACGGAAGTAATTCTATTACGGATTTCCTTTAAATTAGCCATTTTTTCTAAATTAGAAAATTAGCGAATCAGAAATCAGCGAATGTGAATTCGCTGATTTACCAATTACGTATTAGTTATATTTTGCAGATACTTCTTTAGCTACTTTCTCGATAACATCAGTAATGTTGTCATCTAATTTACCAGCTTTTAGAGCATCTAATGTATCTCTGTGTTTAGCGTTTAAGAATTCTAAGAAATCTTTTTCGAATTCTTTTACTTTATTTACAGGAACGTTTCTTAATAAGTTTTTAGAACCAGCGTAGATAATAGCTACTTGATCTTCTACTGTAAACGGAGAGTTTAATCCTTGTTTTAAGATTTCTACGTTACGCTTACCTTTTTCGATTACGTTTAATGTAGCAGCATCAAGATCAGAACCGAATTTCGCGAAAGCTTCTAATTCACGGAATTGAGCCTGGTCTAATTTTAATGTTCCTGATACTTTTTTCATCGATTTAATTTGAGCATTACCTCCAACACGAGATACAGAAATACCTACGTTAATCGCTGGACGTACACCTGAGTTGAATAAATCAGACTCTAAGAAAATCTGTCCGTCGGTAATCGAAATTACGTTTGTTGGGATATATGCAGAAACGTCACCAGCCTGAGTTTCGATAATTGGTAAAGCTGTTAATGAACCACCACCTTTAACGATTGGTTTCAATGACTCAGGTAAGTCATTCATGTTTTTAGCGATATCATCATCAGCGATAACTTTAGCAGCACGCTCTAATAAACGAGAGTGTAAGTAGAATACGTCTCCAGGGTAAGCCTCACGTCCTGGTGGTCTTCTTAATAATAAAGACACCTCACGGTAAGCAACTGCTTGTTTAGATAAATCATCATAAACGATTAATGCAGGACGACCTGTATCACGGAAATACTCACCAATTGCAGCACCCGCGAAAGGAGCGTAAACCTGCATTGGAGCTGGATCAGAAGCATTAGCAGCTACGATTACTGTATAAGCCATAGCCCCTTTTTCTTCTAATGTTTTAGCAATAGCTGCAACTGTAGAAGCTTTTTGTCCTACTGCAACATATATACAGAATACTGGTTTTCCAGCATCAAAAAATTCTTTTTGGTTAAGGATAGTATCCAAACAAACTGTTGATTTACCAGTTTGACGGTCACCAATTACCAACTCACGCTGACCTCTACCTACTGGGATCATTGCATCTACAGCTTTGATACCTGTTTGTAATGGCTCAGTTACTGGTTGACGGAAAATTACACCCGGTGCTTTACGCTCTAAAGGCATTTCGTATAAATCTCCACCGATTGGTCCTTTACCATCGATTGGCTGACCTAAAGTGTTAACTACACGTCCTACCATTTGCTCACCTACTTTAAGAGAAGCGATACGTTGTGTTCTTTTAGCAGTAGAACCTTCTTTTAAACCTGTAGATGGGCCTAATAATACCACACCAACATTGTCTTCTTCAAGGTTCAATACGATACCTTCCATACCGTTATCAAACTCTACTAACTCACCATATTGAACGTTTGAAAGCCCATAGATACGAGCAATACCGTCTCCTACTTGAAGTACTGTTCCTACTTCTTCTAGCGTGGCACCAGATTCAAAACCTGATAATTGCTTTTTTAATATTGCTGAAATTTCAGCAGGTTTAATATCCGCCATAATTATATAAATAATTAATTACTTAATTCTCTTTTTAAAGTTTGTAATCTATTAGCAACAGAAGCATTGTATTGCTTGTCACCTATTCTTAAAATAAATCCACCAATAATAGCTGGATCTACAGTATTTTCAATAGTTACTTTTTTGCTTGAAAACTCTTTGATTTTGGCTAAAACTTTAGCTTCCAATTCAGAGGTCATTGCAATAGCTGTAGTAACTTTAGCTACTTCTACACCGTTAGCCTCATCAAACAATCTGTTATATTCTAAAGCAATTGATTCTAAAATTTCAAATCTTTTGTTTTCGAATAACAATTGAAATAAACCTTTAGATACACCATTTACAGAAGCAAACACTTCTAATAATGCATTGTTTTTTATTTCATTTTTAAGAGTTGGGTTTTCAATAAAAGCCTGTAACTCTTCATTTTCTTTAATCGTATTCGCAATCAAAGTCATGTCTTTGCTCACCTCTAAAGCAACGCTTTTTGAGTTAGCTAAGTCTAAAATTGCTTTCGCATAGCGAATGGCTGCTCTTGTACTTGACATGATTGAATTAGTTTAATTTTACATCACCTAACATTTTCTCAACTAATTTTACTTGAGATTCTTTGTTAGACAATTCGTCTTTTAATAATTTTTCTGCAATTTCTAATGAAAGTGAAGATACGTGAGACTTTAATTCTGCCATAGCAGCATTTTTTTCTCCTTCGATAGAAGCTTTAGCTTGCTCGATCATTTTTAAACCTTGAGCTTGCGCTTCTTCTTTAGCATCAGCAATCATTTTTTCTTTGATTTCACGAGCTTCTTTAAGCATAGTATCACGCTCTAAACGCGCTTCTTGTAAAATACGCTCGTTGTTCGCTTGTAAATCTTGCATTTCTTTCTTAGCATTTTCAGCAGAAAGTAAAGCATCTTTAATACCTTCTTCTCTAGCAGTAATTGATTCCATGATTGGCTTCCATGCGAATTTAACCAATAGCAAGATTAATACTAGTAAGATAATAGCTTGCCAGAAGAACAAACCAAATGAAAAATCGTTAATTAACTTCTCCATTATATTTAATATAAAATGATTTTAATTTTTTAGTTGATAAAACAACACCTGTAACCAACCGTTACAGGCATTGTTAAATTTTTTCTTTATTATTTTCCTAAGATTAAAGCAGCGAATGCTAAACCTTCTAATAAAGCAGCGATAATAATCATCGCAGTTTGAATTTTTCCTGCAGCTTCTGGTTGGCGAGCAATAGCGTCCATAGCAGAACCACCGATTTTACCTAAACCTAAACCAGCACCGATTACTACTAAACCTGCACCTACTAACATTGGAATGTTCATAATGTATATATTAAAAATTAAACTTCTAAATTAATTGTCATTTTATTAATGATGGTCATCATGGTGGTGTTCTTGAACAGCCATTCCTATAAATAATGATGA
>CAMLKV010000190.1 GCA_946480635.1 uncultured Flavobacterium sp. | reverse complement strand
AAAATTAATTTTGCAGGGAGAAATAATAAAGGATTACATAGATTATATGCAGTCGATTTTTATGATGATTGCAATAATATAACATTAAAAGATAATATATTTGATAATATAATTTGGGGGGCGATACGATTTAATGGAACGAGTAAAAATGCAATTATTGAGAATAACAAAATACATGTTACTTTAGCTGATGATACAGCTGTTATAACAAGTTCTACAACTAATAGAAATTCTGAACTGAGCACAATTCATATAATCAATAATAGTATTGATACAGATGTACCTTATGTTATGGGAATTATGTTACAAAACAATTTTTCCAATATAAAAACAAAAGATATAAATGTTTCAAAAAACAAGTTTAATAATTGTTACGTGAATGCCGCTTTTTTAGGTTTTTTTGATGATGTTATGGTATCAAAAAATAATTTTTCAGGAGAAAAATCGGCAACAGGAATTTTGATGCAATTAGAGGATGTCTCTAAGTCCTCTAATTTAATTAAGATTGATCAAAATATATTAGAAGCTAATAACACTGGAATATCATTAAATGCTCGAAAAGGTGAGTTGTTTTGTAAATTTTTAATTTCGGATAATATAATTTTTAATGAAACCAATTCTCAGAAAGGTTTTGGTATTGTTTTGAATTTAGGAGTTAAAGGCAATGTTAGCATTACCAATAACAAAATTTCAAATTTCGAAAATGCGTTATATCTGAGAGAGAAAAATTACAAAGTAAAACATAACGGATTATCAAATAACAAAATAAATATTCTCAAATAGGAATCAAAATGTATAAATCTTTCTTAAAAAGAATCTTAGATTTAATAATAGCTTTAATTGGTTTTATTATTTTATTGCCAGTTTTTGCTATAATTACACTATTGCTTTTTATTGCCAATCAAGGAAAACCCTTTTTTATACAACGTCGTCCCGGTAAAAATTGTGAAGTTTTTTCCATAATTAAATTCAAGACAATGAATGATTGGAGAGGAGAAGATGGCAAACTTCTTCATGACTCGCAAAGATTGACGCCAATAGGAAAATTTGTTAGAAAAACTTCTCTAGATGAAATTCCTCAACTGATTAATGTGCTTAAAGGAGATATGAGTTTAGTGGGACCAAGACCATTATTGACAGACTATGTTCATCTGTATAATGATTTTCAGAATAGAAGACACGAAGTAAAACCTGGTATTACGGGTTGGGCTCAGGTTAATGGGAGGAATGCTATTTCTTGGGACCAAAAATTTGCTTATGATGTGTGGTATGTGGATCATTGTAGTTTTTTAACTGATTTCAAGATAATAGTAAAGACTTTTTTAAAAGTTATAAAAAAAGAAGGTATTAATGCTGCAGATTCAGCAACTATTGAGCCTTTTACAGGATATAATTGATTTTGATTATGGAGAAGATTGTTATTATTGGAGCTGGTGGATTTGGCCGAGAAGTAAAAATAATTATTGATGCTATCAATGAAATTGAAAAGAAATATGAATTCCTTGGATTTTATGATGATGGATTTGCTTTAGGAACACTAATAAATGGTTATCCAGTTTTAGGAGGAATTGCAGATTTGAATTCCACTACAGACTCAATTGCAGTAGCTGTAGCAATAGGTAATCCACAGGTTAAATTAAAAGTAGTAAATCAGTTGTCCACTGATAAAATAACTTTTCCAACTCTTATTCATCCATCAGCAATAATTTCTAAAGATGATGTTGTAATTGAAAAGGGTTGCATCATATGCGCAGGAAATATTATAACTTGTAATATTAAAATAGAAAAATTTACAATTTTAAATTTATCTTGTACGGTTGGTCATGATACAATCATAGGTGCCTATTCATCTTTTATGCCATCTGTAAATATATCTGGCGAAGTAAAAATAGGTGAGTATGTTTATGTAGGAACAGGAGCAAAAATAATTAATCAATTACATGTAGGAAAAGGAACAATTGTTGGTGCAGGAGCAGTAGTTTCAAAAAGCTTGCCCGAAAATTGTACAGCAGTTGGTATTCCAGCAAAACCTATAAAATTTCATCCTAATGAATAATTCAAAAATATGGCTTTCCTCACCGCACATGGGAGGAAATGAACAAAAATTTGTGCAAGAAGCATTTGATACTAATTGGGTTGCACCATTAGGTCCAAACGTTAATGGCTTCGAAAGAGATTTAGAAACTTATCTTGGACAAGATGTTTGCGTGGCTGCTTTGAGTTCAGGAACAGCTGCTTTACATTTAGCTTTAATTCTTCTTGATGTCAAACAAGGTGACGAAGTTATTTGTCAAAGTATGACATTTTCAGCATCAGCAAATCCAATCGCTTATTTAGGTGCTACGCCAATATTTATTGATAGCGAATCTGAAACTTGGAATATCTGTCCAGTTGCTTTAGAGGAAGCTATCGTTGATAGAATAGCAAAAGGCAAGAAACCAAAAGCAATAATTGCAGTGCATTTATATGGAATGCCTTTTAAATATGACGAAATTAAAAGTATTTCTGAAAAATATCAAATTCCAATAGTTGAAGATAGTGCAGAGGCTTTAGGAAGTACTTATAAAGGTAAAAAATGTGGAACTTTTGGGGATATTAGTATTTTGTCATTTAACGGGAATAAAATTATAACAACTTCTGGTGGAGGTGCTTTAGTTGCAAAAAGTAAAGAAGTGAAAGATAAAGTAGTTTTTCTTTCTACTCAAGCCAGAGATAATGCACCACACTATCAACATTCACATATTGGTTATAATTACAGGATGAGCAATATATGTGCAGGTATTGGTAGAGGTCAAATGGAGGTTTTAGATGATCATGTTTCTTTAAGAAGAGAAATACATGATTTTTATTTAAATTTTTTTAAAGAAATAGATGGAGTAAATGTTCTTTCAGAACCTACTCAAGATTATTTTTCAAATCACTGGTTAAGCGCCATTGAGCTTGATTCTTATGAAAAAAGAGAAGCTCTAAGATTGGCTTTTGAAACTGAAAATATTGAGACTCGCCCACTTTGGAAACCTATGCATTTACAGCCTGTTTTTTCAAATTGTCCTTACTATGGTAGTGATGTGTCAGAAAAGTTGTTTGATAAAGGACTGTGTTTGCCTTCAGGATCAAATTTAAATGAGGAAGAAAAAAACAGGATAAAAGCCGTTTTAGAACTATTTTTTTAGTATTTTGCGTTACTCTTTAAAGTTCCTTTTTGCTTTTATAAGTGTTTTGTTAGGAGGGGTTTAAGTGTTTTGAAGATACATTTTAAATGTTAATGTTTTGGATATAGAGGAAAGAGCTACTATAAAATCAGTTTTGAAGCAAGTGCTTAGGTTTAACCCTAGAAATGGATTTAATCTTAAAAATTTAGGTTATTTACCAAGATGGGTTATACTTTTGTTGGATATTGTTACCATAACTTTTTCAGGTTCTGTTACTTTTTATCTTTTTAAAGGTATAGGGTTAGAGTACTTTAATTCAACTCATGAAGTACTTAAGATTTTTTTATATTTCGGTTTTAATGTTTTCTTTTTTTGGTGGTTTAAAACCTATTCAGGTATTATAAGGCATTCTTCTTTTATAGATGCAATAAAAATATTCTTTTCACAAGTCACCACTTTTGCTTTTTTAGGGTTAATTAATTTAGGGTATTCGATTTTTTTTAAAGAAAACATTTTTTTAACTACAGCATTATTAATTAATATTATTTTTTCATTTTGTCTGTTGTTTTTATACAGAGTCTTAGTAAAGCAAATTTTTGAAGTCTATTTTAAGGGAATTCAAGCAGCAAATCTTGTAAATGCTATAGTTTATGGAGCAGATGCTAACGCAATTTCAGTTTCAAATGCATTGCAATCTGAAACTCCAACACGATTTAAACTTTTAGGATTTATTGATAAATACAGTTTGAATGAATCTAAACAGATTTTAGGATTACCTATTATCAATCAGAAAAAGAGGATCTCAGTTATAATGCGATCATTAAATGCTGAAGCATTAATTATTGCAGATAAAGGACTGTCTAAAGAAGAGCAATTAGCAATTGTTGATGAATGTTTAGAGCATAATTTAAAAGTCTATACAGTCCCATTAATTAGCAACTGGGAAAATCAAAAAGAAATTTCTCAGAAAATTAAAAGTTTTCAGATTGAAGATTTATTAGATAGAAAACCTATTGTTTTAGATAATAGAAGTATATCATCTCAAATAAAAAATAAAACCATTTTAATTACTGGTGCTGCAGGTTCAATAGGAAGTGAAATTGTACGTCAAGTAATAGACTTTAATCCTGCTACTCTAATTGTGTTAGATCAGGCAGAAACGCCTTTACACGATTTGTCTTTAGAGCTTCAAAAAATGAGTATTACTACTAATGTAGTTTCTGTGATTGCTGATATAAGAGACAAAGTAGGTTTGGAAAAAATATTTGATCTTTATCGTCCTAATCTTATATATCATGCTGCTGCTTATAAGCATGTTCCTTTAATGGAAGAAAACCCATCACAAGCGATTTTTACGAACGTTATGGGTACAAAAAACTTGGCAGATTTATCTATACAGTTTGGTGTTGAAAGGTTTGTAATGGTTTCTACAGATAAAGCTGTGAATCCTAGCAATGTAATGGGTGCTAGTAAGAGAATTGCAGAAAAATATGTGCAGTCATTGTATTTTGATGAATTAAAAGGAAATACAGATACTACTAAATTTATTACTACAAGATTTGGAAATGTTTTGGGTTCAAATGGGTCGGTTGTTCCATTATTTTCTAAACAAATTTCTGAAGGTGGGCCAGTAACTATCACTCATAAAGAGATTATTAGATATTTTATGACTATACCAGAAGCTTGTCAGTTGGTTTTAGAAGCAGGAGCTATGGGTAATGGTGGTGAGATTTATATTTTTGATATGGGCAAGCCAGTTAAAATATATGATCTTGCTAAGAAAATGATTCGTTTAGCTGGTTATATACCAGATAAAGATATTAAAATTAAAGAAGTTGGTCTTAGGCCAGGAGAAAAGCTATATGAAGAGCTTTTAAACGATAATTCTAAAACCTTACCGACACACCACGAAAAAATCATGGTTGCTCAAGAAGAAATAGATGTACACAATAATGTTAAGTTATCTATTTTAGAAATTCTTGAAGCATCTGCACAATATAATAATCATCTTGTAGTTTCCAAGATGAAAGATTTAGTACCCGAATTTAAAAGTCTGAATTCAATTTTTGAAATTTTAGACAAAAAAGTTAATTAATAATTATGATTACATTGCCCAAACTTGTTGGCTCATCCATGCTATTA
>CAMLKV010000189.1 GCA_946480635.1 uncultured Flavobacterium sp. | reverse complement strand
TTTTGTTTTATCACTCCAAATGTTGGATTCTTCAAAAGGCTTGTCAAAAACAATCACAAAGTAATTTTTGAAATTATTGAGTTTTCCTCTAGTATAACGGGAACTATATCCTATAATTTTATTTTCTGAAGGAATTATTTTGATGTAAGAACCCCTGTCAAAGGCATCAATAACCATGTAGCCTTCGTTGGTTTTTGGAAAGGTGAAGCGAAAGGAAGCGGCTCTTTCTGTTGGTGTAAATTCTGTAGTAACATTATAATCGGCTAGGTATACACTATAGTAATAAGGTTTGGCAATTTCTGTTTTATGGCTCAACTGGCTCTTTCGTTTTCATCAAAAATAGGTTTTCCTACTATTGGCATTAATGAAAATTGACCATAGTCGTTCATCCATGGAGAAGGTTGATGGGTTTGTTTGAAACCTCTAATTTTTTGAGCATTGTATGTATATTGCCAGCCATCACCATTTTTTCCAGTTTGCGGAGTCCAAGCGTTCATCCCCCAAGGTAATGCAATTGATGGGTACGTGTTACCATTGCTTAACTCATAACTGCTGTCGGTTCCCATTAGGGGATTCACTAATTCAACAGGGTCAGTAACTTTGATAGTGTTTTGTGCTGAAACAAAAGTAAAAGATAGCAGAAAAAATAAGAGAATTATTCTTTTAAAAATACAAGAATCCATTTTTGTTGTGTTGTTTGGTTTACTTACAAATATAACTTTAAAAAAAGAATCCTGATATCAATTTGATATCAGGATTCTAATAATACTTTGCTTGATAATTATAGTTTTAACTTACTTGCTATTGCAGTAGGAACACCTTTTTTGTGTAACATGATAGCAGTCGCTTTATATTTTGCAAACTCTTTAGACATGTATAAATATCCTTTGTAGTCGTTTGTAGCTCCCCAAGAATTTTTTACAATATAATATTCTTTACCGTTTTGATCTTTAGAAATACCCACAATGTGCATACCATGATCATCAGTAGTTGTGTAATTGTCAAATGCTTTTTGACGCATTTCTTCAGTAACTACAGCTTCTTTTTTAGGGCCGTTAAACATATCTGCTTTTTCTTCTGCAGTCATGTCTTCCACTTTCTTTTCAGGAACAAATGCTACTCCGTTTTTCCAAGAAAAACTTTTTTCGCTCACATCACCTGCCCAAGCTACTGAATAACCATTTTTAAGCGCATTGTCAATGATTTCTGTTAATTCATTCATTTTTACATTGTACACTTGGTCATAATTCCAGTTGTCTGGTACCATTAATACAAATTTTGAATAGTATGGATATTCTTGTAATGAAGAGATTTCTACATAATCATCAGCATTGATTCCTACCACTTCTTTTGCAAAAGTTTCAGGAGTATATTTTTTCCCGTTATAGTCGAAAGTTTTTGGTACTTGCCCTAAATAAGTATCAATCATAGCAGCATACGCTTTTTCCCAGTTTGGAGTTAATTCACCATTAGGATTAGAAACTACTGCTTTTAAAAAACCTTCAATTAAAGCAGCCATTTCAGCAAATTTATTTTTATCGGTACCATAATTTAAACCAGTATAAACTGATTGAGGGACAGCACCATATTTTTTGTACATGTTGATTACATCGTGAAATGCACCACCATCTCCTAGTGCTACAGAACCGTGCATGCGAACGTAGTTTCTTCCTTTTTCTACATAAGCATTACGTGCAGAGAAAATTTGAGATAATTCAACAGGTTTTTTACCCATACGAATCATTTCTGATTCTAAAAATGAATTAGCAGAATAACTCCAACAAGTTCCTGAAGAACCTTGGTTTTTTACAGAAGTATTTTCAATATTGATTACATCAGCAAATTTGAAAGATTCTTTACTCTTTTCACTTGCATTGATTTTTAATGAATTAACCAAGTTGTCTTGAGCATTACCTGCTAAGGCAGAAGCGATTAGCGTTGCGGCAATAACTATTGGTTTTAGAGGAATGTTATGCATAAATATGTTTTTTGATATTACTAATAGTATCGTAAAATTATAAATTGTTACATACGAAAACTTATTTTAACATCGATTTATGCTTTTGTTAAGAAATAAAAATCCCGAAACAGTGTTTCGGGATTAACTTGATTAAAGAGTTTCTTTTAACCATTTAAAAAATTCACGTTGCCAAACCAAAGCATTTTGTGGTTTTAAGACCCAGTGATTTTCTTCTGGAAATAATAAAAATCTACTTTTTATTCCTTTTAATTGTGCTGCTTGGAAAGCTTCTTGACCCTGACCAATAGGAACACGGTAGTCTTTTCCACCTTGAATAATCATTATTGGAGTATTCCAATTGTTAACTAAATTAATAGGATTGAATTCGTTGTATGTTTTTTGAGCAATCTTGTTTTCCTTTTCCCAGTAAGCTCCACCTGAATCCCAGTTTGTAAAGAAGACTTCTTCTGTTGTGCCATACATACTTTGTGTGTTGAAAATTCCACAGTGAGAAATAAAAGTTTTAAAACGGTTTTTGTGGATTCCCGCCAGTTGGAATACCGAGTAGCCTCCGTAACTTGCTCCAACTGCTCCTAAACGCTTTTTGTCTACGTAAGATTCTTTAGCTATATCATCAATAGCAGCTAAATAATCATCCATAACTTGACCTCCCCAATCTCCTGAGATTTGTTCATTCCATTTTACACCATGACCTGGCATTCCGCGACGGTTTGGTGCCACAACTACATAGCCTTGAGAAGCAATAGTTTGGAAATTCCAACGGTATGAATAATATTGAGACAAGGCACTTTGTGGTCCTCCTTGACAATATAATAAAGCTGGATATTTTTTGTTAGAATCAAAATTTGGAGGAAGTATTACCCAAACTAACATTTTTTTACCATCAGTTGTAGTAACGTATCTTTTTTCTGTTTTACATAAAGCTAATTTGCTGTATGTTGCTGTATTAACATTTGTTAATTGATTCCAAGTTTTCTTTTTTAAATCATAAGAAAAAATCTCAGATGCATGATTCATATCGTTTCTTGCGACAATTACATTATCAAGATTAAAGCCGACAATTTCGGTAACATCAAAAATTCCATTTGTAATTTGTTTTACAGTAACTGCAATCTTTGTTAAACCAGGAAAGTTAACTTCAAATAATTGTTTGGTTCCATCTACTGGTGCAATAAAATACACTTTTTTGCCATCAGCACTCCATTTAAAACTTTCAACAGTTCCGTCCCAGCCAGCAGTTAAATTAATATCTATTCCTTTAAAACGAACAATAATATCGTTTTTGTCAGCTTCGTATCCATCACGTTTCATTTGTAACCAAGTCAAATCACCTTTTGGAGAAAATAAAGGATGGGTATCGTAACCTAAATTTCCTTCGGTTAAGTTTTTAGTTTCTTTGGTTTCGATGTTGTATTGGTACAAATCAGTGTTTGTACTTGTTGCATATGCAGTGCCAGCTTTCTTTTTGCATACATAGATAATGTTCTTACTATCTGGTGACCAAATGTAATCTTCATCTCCACCAAAAGGTTTTTGTGGAGAATCGAATAATTCACCTTCCATAATATCCACTGGGGCTGCTAATCGAACATTAGGAGCGGGAACACCTCCAAAAAAAACATGATTGTAAGTTCCGTCTCTCCATGTATCCCAATGACGGTAATCTAAACCATCATATACTTTTGCATCAGATTTAGAAAGTTCAGGATAAACATCTTTTCCTAATACATTACTGACTTTAACTTCTTGATGAGATAACTGGTAGATTCCATCAGGAGAAATATTTTTATCTGTAATTAATCCTTTGTGTTCGGTTATTTCAGTAGCATTTCCTCCATTAACTGGAATAGTATAATACTTTGAGTTTGATTTGTTTTCTTCTATAGATGGAGTTGCTACTTTGTACACAATGTTTTTTCCATCTTTAGATATACCAAGAGGAGTTACACGACCCAATTTCCAAAGTAATTCCGGAGTCATGACTTCTTGGGCAATTACTGAATTTAGTCCCATAAGCGTTAAACTTAATAATGCTAATTTTTTCATTTTTAATTTTTTTGAAAGAGATGCTAAATTATGAAATTTTATTGTTGGTAAGTTCTGTTAATGAAAAAACGCCTTCCGTATGGAAGACGTTTTTTGAATTTAGTTTGTTTATAATTAGTTTTTGATAAAACGTTTTGTTGTTGAAGTACCGTTGTTAGAAACTTCAATTACATAATTACCATTGCTTAAACGAGATACATCAATTGTTCCGTTTGCAATTTTTCCATCTAAAATAGTTTGACCCATTAAGTTGAAAACTCTGTAAGTTGCATCTTCAGAAGTAGAAGTGATGTTTAAGAAATCTTTAGTTGGGTTTGGATATACTCTAATATCGTTTGTAGTTTTTGCAAAAGATTCTTCAACTTCTCTTGCAGCAGCTGTGATATTGATTGTATAATCTTCAACTTGACCATATGTGAATGCTTCACAAGATGTTGGTATAGCATTATATTTCATAGAAACTCTCATTCTTGTAGCGCCTAAAGTAGCAGTTGCAGGAATTGTGAAAGTTCCAGAAACCAGAGTTGTTGTTGAAGCAGCTCTTGTGTAAACTGTTTCTCCAGAATCAGCGAAATCACCATCTTGGTTATAGTCAATAAATACAGCATATCCTTCAGCATATGTTGAGCCTGTCCAAGTTGGAGTTATTGTAATCGTTTGAGATGAATTTCTTCCAGCATTTGTTGAAAGAGTAGTGAAATTCTCGTAACCAGCTGTTCCAGTTGAAGCATTGTTTATTGATCCAATAGCAACTCTTCCAATTCTTTCATCATTAGTGTTGCTTGCTTGAGAAGCACAATATGTAATTGAAACAGATGAGGTTGTTACATTTACTGTATTACTAGCAGCAGAAACGTTTCCAGCAGCATCTTTTGCTTTAACTGAGAAGGTGTAGGCAGTGGCAGCTGTTAATCCTGTTACATTATAAGTGGTTGAAGCTGTAGTTCCAATTACAGTTGCACCTTGATAAACATCATAACCAGTTACACCAACATTATCAGTAGAAGCTGTCCAAGATAAATTAGTTGAAGAAGATGTAGTTCCAGAAGCAGTTAAGTTAGTTGGAGCTGTTGGAGCTGTTGTGTCAGCAGTTCCAGCAGTAATGTTGATTGTATAATCTTCTACTTGCCCGTATGAGAAAGCCTCACAAGATGTTGGTACAGCATTGTATTTCATAGAAACTCTCATTCTTGTAGCTCCTAAAGAAGCAGTTGCAGGAATTGTGAAAGATCCAGAAACTGGAGTTGTTGTAGAAGCTGCTTTTGTCCTAACTGTTTCACCAGCATCGGCAAAATCTCCATCT
>CAMLKV010000188.1 GCA_946480635.1 uncultured Flavobacterium sp. | reverse complement strand
ATCATATTTAGGTTCAAACTCTTTTAAGAATGATTCAACTAGTAATACAGATACAAATGATTTTGGATGTGTTTTGACGTATTTTTCATTTCTTACATCAAACTTTTCTTGAAAAACAGCGTATTCTTTTCTTAATCTGTTTACGGTTGCAGTATCATTTTTTTGCATTGCGACTTGCATTACAGGCATGTTTTTTTGCTCAAACTCTTCAACTTTTTTGCTCATTTTAAAGCCTTCAGTGTTAAAAGCGGTCATTTCATCGTTATTGTATGTACCTTTCACACTTGCTTTAAAAATACTATCTTTATTAACTTTTATATCAAGATCTCCTGGTTCTAAAATTACTCCTAATGCACCTCTAAGATTTTGAAAACGAATGGTATGCATTTCAACATCCTTAACATTGCCTTCAAAATAAAACTTACTATCTTTACTTTTAGCTGAATCAACAGTTATTTGACCAAGTTTTTCATCTTTCTTTTCTAAAAAGACTAAAGTACCATCTTTAACATTTTTAATTTCTCCAGAAATTTTGTAACCATTACTATTACAAGAAAATAGAATTCCTGTAAGAGCTAATAAAGCTAATTTTTTCATTTTTAGTTTTTAAAAATTTTAAAGCAAAAATAGAGTATTTATCTAAAATTTTAGGACTCTTTATTTTCAAAATGTGTTATTTTGTTGTTAATATCTAAATCTTACAATGAAAAACAGTTTTAAGCCTAGTCCAAATTCATTTAAAAAAACGTTTTGTGTTTTCATTGAAGTTGAGTTGAGTTGTGTCGAAGAGTTAAAATCTGATTATCAAAGCGAATCTGGAAGTCAATATTTTTATAGCGAAAAAGGAATGTATAGACTTTCAAATCATTGGGGAAGATTAGCAAACAGTAAATGGCGATTGATTGATAAAGGAATTTCTAATTCGAAAATAAAAATTGGATTTGCTACTTGGGACAGCTTCTATCCGGACAATGATTATGAATTGTTGTATTATTTGGATTGGAATAAAGGATCTGATGAAATTTTATATCAGCATAAAAAAAATCCTGAATATGATGGTAAAGCAGTTTTAAGAACATCAAAAGAAACGCAGAAAAGATTGAAAAATGCCAGAAACATTCTAGAATTGAGTAATTGGGCTAAATATTATGATGAAGATATTAACGTATTACGAGAAAAGATAATTAATGATTTAATTTATACCGAAATGCCGCTTGAGGAAATAAAAAGAAAACTTTTATGAGTAGAAAAAATCAGGAAAATATAAAAAAGCACAATGATAAACTACATAAAGCCGAAGCAAAGGTTAAAAAACAAAAAGTTGAGCGTAAGGCTCAACTTAAGGCTATTATGAAAAAGTTTAATGAGAATAAATCCTAGTTTAATGAGGTAATTTACTACGCAATAGTCCATAGATCCAAGTGCCTGTAATTGCACTTAAAAGTACTACAAAGATTATTGTAAAACCTGATCCAATTTGTGTAAATAAAGGGCCTGGGCATGCGCCTGTAAGTGCCCAACCAAATCCAAAAAGTAATCCTCCAAATATTTGTCCTTTGTTAAATTCTTTTGACGGTAAAACTATTTTTTCACCATAAATTGTTTTAATATTTCTTTTTTTAATTATTAAAACAGATAACATCGCAACTATTATAGCACTTCCTATGATTCCATACATCTGAAATGATTGAAAGCGAAACATTTCCTGAATACGAAACCAGCTTATCACTTCGGCCTTGATGAAAGTTATGCCAAAAAAAATACCTACAAGTGTATATTTTAAATTATAATACCATTTATGGTTAATTGTGCTTTCATTGATGCATATGCTGTCTAATGAATTTTCTGTTTGCGATTTATTGTTTTCCATGATTATAATTTTAAAATAAAAGGTAAAATAAAGTTTGCCATAATAATACCACCTATCATAAAACAAGAAGTTGCGATTAACGAAGGCAGTTGCAGGTTTGATATTCCCATTATGGCGTGTCCGCTTGTACAACCACCAGCATAACGTGAACCAAAACCAATAAAGAATCCTCCAACAATCATGATTATGAAACCTCTTAGGCTGAATAGTTCGTGCCAATTAAATAGATCCTGAGGAACAAGATGATTAAAGTCTGAGATTCCATATGAAGCTAACTCGGCAACTAATTTCGGATTTACCTCAAATGTTTTTGGATTGTTAAGAAATATGGCTGAGATAATACCTCCTATAATAATACCTCCAACAAAAAATAAATTCCAAATTTCTCTTTTCCAATCATATTTAAAGAGGGGAATGTTGGAAGGAAAACAAATGGCACAAGTATGCCTCATGGAAGAGCTAATTCCAAAATTTTTGTTCCCTATAATTAAGAGGATTGGTACTATGAGTCCAATCAAAGGACCGGCCACATACCAAGGCCACGGTTGTTTAATAATTTCTATTATACTCATAATTGTAATTTTAAAGCACAAAAATGAGTTAAATGGAAAATAATGTTTGTTACTTTAGTCACATAACAAAAAAAAAGTGTTTGATTTCAAACACTTTTAGTTACTTTTTTCTAGAATTATATTTATTATTTCGTCTTTAGAAAGTACCCCAGATTGTCTCCATAGTTGATGTCCATTTTGAAAGAGCATCATAGTAGGAACTCCTTTTACTTGATATTTTGATGCTAGTTCTTGATTTTTGTCAACATCAATTTTGACAATTGAAACCCTTTCTCCTAAACTGTCTTTTACCTCTTTGAGAATTGGGCTTAACATTTTACAAGGTCCACACCATGTAGCAAAAAAATCAACAAGAACGGGGACTTCTTTATTGATTATATTTTTAAATGAATCATTCATTAGTTTTATTATAATTTTGAGAGATGTTGCATCCATTTGGATTACATCCAAAGTTGAATAATGATTGAAATAAAAAGAATCCAGCAAAACCAAAAAAGAACCATTGATGCGTTTCGATACCTTGAAAGATTAGAAAAATTCCAAAGATTAACCTTATGAAACGCATTAAATGCCAATTTTTAAATAATAATTGTTTCATTTATAGAACTTTACTTTGACAAACAAAATCGGTTCTAGGCAATTCTGTTTTCGCAATAGCATTAAAACCTCCTTCTATCTCTGTAAAATTTCTATATCCACGGGCTTGTAAAATAGAAGCAGCAATCATACTTCGGTATCCACCAGCACAGTGTATGTAAAAATGTTCTTTAGAATCAATTTCGTTAATCCAATTGTTTATATAAGCTAAAGGTTTACTGTAAGCTTCATCGAGATGTTCGGCACTGTATTCACCTTCCTTGCGAATGTCTATTACTTTGTCTTCGCCAATTTTCACTTCTTGGGCAAATTGTTCGGCTGAAATTCGTTTAACACTGTCAATCTCTTTGCCTGCTTTTTCCCACGATTCAAAACCTCCTTCAAGATGACCTAAAACATTATCAAAACCAACACGGCTTAAACGTGTAATTGTTTCTTCCTCTTTACCTAAATCGGTAACAATTAATATGGGTTGGTTTACATCAGCAATAAGCGTCCCAACCCATGGTGCAAAATCACCAGAAATTCCAATATTTATAGATTGTGGAATATGTTTTTTATAAAATTCTGCAGGATTGCGAGTGTCTAAAATTAAAGCTTCCGAATTCTCGGCCATATCTTCAAATTCATTTGGAGATAAAGCATTCATTCCGTTATTTAAAACTTCAGTAAAACTGTTGTATCCTTTTTTATTCATGGCAACGTTCATGCCAAAGTAGGCTGGAGGAGGGGTTAGTCCATCAAGAACTTCAGTTATAAATTCGCTTTCAGTCATATTTGCTCTCAGTGCGTAGTTTTTTTCTTTTTGCTCACCAATTGTCGAAACTGTTTCTTTGCTCATGTTTTTGCCACAAGCACTTCCTGCACCATGAGCAGGATAAACAATAACATCATCGGCTAAAGTCATTATTTTATTGCGTAGAGAGTGAAATAAGGTAGCGGCTAATTGCTCTTGAGTCATATCGGCTGCTTTTTGTGCCAAATCTGGTCTTCCAACGTCACCAATAAACAAAGTGTCACCAGAAAAAATTGCGTGCTCTTTGCCATTTTCATCAATTAATAAGTATGTAGTACTTTCCATCGTATGACCTGGAGTATGTAATGCTTTTATTTTGATGTTACCAATTTCAAACACTTGATTATCTGTCGCAATAATTGCATCAAATTCAGGTTGAGCAGTTACTCCATAAACGATAGGCGCTCCAGTTGTTTTGCTAAGATCTAAATGTCCCGAAACAAAATCGGCATGAAAATGTGTTTCAAAAATGTACTTTAAAGTAACTCCGTCTAACGATAATCTATTAAGATATGGTTGCACTTCACGAAGTGGATCAATTATAGCGGCTTCTCCGTTAGAAGTTATATAATATGCTCCCTGAGCTAAGCAACCAGTGTATATTTGTTCTATTTTCATAGTTTTTATTTTATTGTTTTTACTTTGAACAAAATTAAAGTATATCTAAGTTATAATTAGTGATAATTATCACATGTTTAAAAATTCTTTACAAACGATGTAAATCCCCATTATAAGTACAAACCAGCCAAAAAGAGGTTTAAGTTTTTTTCCATCAATTTTTTTTGAAAGTTTTGTTCCAATTAAAATTCCTACACAAGCAATTAACGTAATTGAAATCAAGAAAGTATAGTTAATAATAACTCCATTTAAAACATCTCCTAAAAAGCCTAAGGTTGAGTTTATAAAGATAATGAATAATGAAGTGCCTACCGCCTGTTTCATAGATAAATTGCCAAAAAGTACTAATGCAGGAATAATTAAAAATCCACCTCCAGCGCCTAAAAAACCTGTCACTAAACCTATTATCAAACCAAGAATAATTAATTTGGATAAATTGATTTCTTTATGAGTGGCTTCAGATTGATTCCTAATCATTGAAAAAGAAGCAAAAATCATCAAAACAGAAAAAAATATCATAATTAGGATATTTTTAGTAATGGTTAATTCACCAAATTCTAGAATTTTTGAAGGCAAACTAGGTAAAATAAATTTTCGCGTAATTAATAATGATATCACCGAAGGTATTCCAAAATAAAGTGCTGGTTTTAACTTCAAATTGCCCAGCTTGTAATGTTTGTAAGTACCTAATAAAGAAGTGGTACCAACAATAAATAATGAGTAGCTTGTTGCATTTTCTGGATTAATTTTGAATAAATATACCAGAATAGGAATGGTCAAAATAGAACCACCACCTCCAATAAGTCCTAGGGAAACACCAATGAGTATTGACGATAAATAGCCTAAAATTTCCATTTTCAATAATTATATTGCAAAATTGCATTTATTGTAAATAAATGA